>JBCCQL010000112.1:0-8801 GCA_039024355.1 Planctomycetota bacterium | reverse complement strand
GCGACGGGAACATCGTGTTGCCGGCGGGCCTCGATTGGCCTGAGGGCACGCCCGTCGAGGTGTTTCCCCGTCCTGCAGCCGCCGCGGAAAGTACCGTGAACGCTGTTCGTTTTCATCTTCGCACCCAATCTGCAACAACCGATGCACGTTGGTGCAGTGTACCAACCCGCCGGCTAAGCAACCTAACGGCTTGGCCCGGCTACGGGCTGCGTGGGTCCGGCCGGGGCCTGCTAGCAGCCTCGCAAGCTGAAGTTGGTGAATCTCTCGCCGCGGGGTAAATTGCGGCGGCAGGGAAGGAGCCGGCGGCCCGCGTGGCGCCGGCAGAAGCGGGTACCGAGGTTCGCCGGCGGCACGCCTGTCGCCGGCTACTCCGCTCAGCAAGGACGCGAACATGGCGGAAGCTACAGGCGGCGCGCCGCTGCGCCTGGTCCACTCTAGCGACTGGCGGCTGGAGCGGCCGCTGCACGGGATCGCCCACATCCCGGAGCACCTGCGCAAGCTGATGCGCGAGGCGCCCTTCCAGGCGGCGACGCGGGTCGTCGAGACCGCGCTGGCAGAAAACGCCGACGCGTTGCTGCTGGCCGGCGAGATCTTGGACGTCGACCTCGCCGGCCCGCGGGCGGTGGTCTTCCTGCTCGACCAATTCAAGCGGCTCGAGGCGCGGGGCATCCCCGTCTACTGGGCCGGCGGCGTCACCGACCGCCCCGACCGCTGGCCGCCCAGCACGCCGCTGCCCGAGAACGTGACCGTCTTCCCCATCGGCCGCGTCGAGCACCACGAGCTGACGCGGGACGGGCAGGTGATCGCACGCGTGCAGGGCGTCAGCTGCGGCGAGGGCCAGCCCGTCGACGCCAGCGGCTTCCACGCCGACGCCCACGGCCGGTACACCATCGGCGTGGCGTGCGGGACGAGCGACTCCGCGGGCAAGGAGGGCGACCGCGTCGACTACATGGCCCTGGGCGGCCGTGTGAAGCGGGCCACCGTGGACGTCGACCCGGGCATGGCCCACTACTGCGGCACGCCCCAGGGCCGCTCGCCGGTAGAGACCGGCCCGGCCGGCTGCACCGTTGTGCAGGTCGACCACGAGGGCAAGACCAAGACGCGGTTCGTCGCGTGCGACGCGGTGCGGTGGGCCAGCGAGACGCTCGAGTTCACCGACGGCGCCACCCGGGACGACCTCCGCAGCCGCCTGCACGAGCGGATGGAGAAGCTGCGGGCCAAGGCCCGCGACGTCGATCAGCTGGTCGCCTGGCGGCTGGTGGGGGCGGGGCCCTTGCTGGTGGACCTGCGGCCGGGCGCCCTGTGCGACGAGCTGCTCACCGACCTGCAGAAGCACGACGGCCGCCAGCAGCCCGCCTGCTGGAGCTACCGCCTGCGGTGCGACCAGCGGTACGAGCCGCCCGCCGAGTGGCTGGACCAGGAGACCATCCTGGGCGACCTGCTGCGGCAGATCGCCGTATACCGCCGCAACGACGCCTTCCACCTCGAACTAACCGAGATGCTGCCCAGCCCGCTGCCCGAGCCCGAACTAGCCGCCGCCGCCAAGATCACCAGCCCCGAAGACAAGCAGCGCCTGTACGACGCCGTCGAGAAGCTGGGCGTGGCGTTGATGGCGGAGGGGAAGTAAGGAGGTGGGCAGTGGGCAGTTGGCAGTTGGCAGTTGGTAGTTGCAAGTAGGCAGTAGGCGAAGCGACCCGCATTCCGCATTCCGCAATCCGAACTCCGCACTAGACCATGCGCATCACCGACCTGCACGTCGACGGCTTTGGCGTCTGGAACGACCTCCGGCTGCGGAAGCTCTCGCCGGAGATCACTGTCTTCTACGGCGACAACGAGGCGGGCAAGACCACGCTGCTAGAGTTCCTGCGCTCGATGATGTATGGCGTCTCGCCCGAGCGGCGGGAGCGGTACCTGCCGCCGGCCGACGGCGGGCGGCAGGGCGGGCGGATGGGCCTGGTCGACGACGGCCAGCCGTTCGAGGCGACCCGCTACGCCGACCGCGGCGACGACGACCGCGGCCTGGTCCGCATCAACCTGCCCGGCGGCGAGACGCAGGGCGACCGGCTGCTGCGCGACGCGCTGGAGGGCATCGACGAGCTGACGTTCAACAACGTCTTCGCCGTCGGCCTGGACGAGATCCAGCAGCTGGGCACGCTGGGCGGCGCCGAGGCCGCCAAGTGCATCTACCGGCTGACTTCGGGCCTGGACCGGGTGTCGCTGTACGACGTGATCCTGGGCCTACGCGACTCCCGCCGGCGGCTGCTGGACGAGGCGGGCGCCCCGTCGATCATGGCGGAGCTGGTCGCCCGCCGCGATGCGCTCGCCACGGACATCAGCGACCTGACCGCCCAGAACCGCCGCTGGTCGACCATCGCCGTCGAGCTGGACGAGCTGGGCGCTCGCGTCGAGTCTGCGCGTGCCGAGCTGAAGCAGGCGGAGCGGGCCGCGCGGCGCGTCGAGGTGGCAATCGGCCTCAAGGGCATGTGGGCCGAGCGGCTGAAGATCGACGACCGCCTGGCGGGCTACGCCGGCCTGTTCCCGCTGCCGCCGACGGCCATCGACGACCTCGACGAGCTCGGCGGCAAGATCGAGGAGCACCGCCGGCAGCGCGACATCCTCAAGGGCCAACGCAAGCAGCTGCACCAAGAGGCGGACGAGCTCGGCGTGAACGACGTCCTGGTGCGCAACGGCTGCCGGCTGGACGCGCTGGCCGAGCAGCAGGAGTGGATCCAGTCGCTCGAGCAGGACACGCAGGAGCTGGAGGAAGAGGCCGACAAGATCGAGTCCCGCATCCAGGGCGAGAACCGCCGGCTGGGCAAGCTGTGGTCGCACGACCCGCAGCACACGCCCGAGCTGACCGAGGAGATGGCCCTGGAGCTGGAGCCGGTGGCCGAGCAGATGCAGGACGCTGAGCGCGACGCCGCCCGCGCCCGCAAGCAGCTAGACGCCAAGCGTGACAGCGAGCTCCAGTACCGCACCAAGATCGAGTCCGCGATGGCCGCGGGCGACAAGATGGGGCTGCCCACCGACATCAAGCAGGCGGGCGACCTGGTGGCCATGCTCCGCCGGCGCCTGCAGGTAGAGCAGCGCACCGAGCAGTCGCGCCGCCACGCCCAAGAGCTCGAGCAGCAGAGCCACGACCTGCTGGACAAGCAGGCCATGCCCATGGAGTTGTTCGTCTTCCTGTGCGGCGCGGCGGTGCTGTCGGCCGTACTGTTCGGGCTGTTCCTGTGGGGGCGGTTCTACCCCAACAGCATCTACGGGCAGTGGGGGCCGTGGGCGGCGGCCCTGGGCCTGGGCGGGCCCATCCTGATGGGCTTCATCAAGTACTTCGCCGAGGAGTCCGCCGCCGACCAGCTGGACGCCACGCAGCGGCAGCTAGAGATCGTCGAGCGGCAGGTGGCCGAGGGCCAACGCGACCAGCGCAAGCTCGACACGGAGCTGCCGATGATCGAGGGCTCGGTGGTGCTGATGCTGCAGAAGGCGGAGCGGCACCTGGCCGACCTGGAGAAGGTGCTGCCGGTCGAGACGCAGCGGCGCCAGGCGGGCGGCGAAGTGGCCTCGGCCGAGGCCGCCCACACCGCCGCCCAGGAGCACCTGGCCGAGGCCCGCGGCAAATGGACCGCCGGCCTGCGTGCCCTGGGCCTGCCGGAGAAGATCACGCCGGCGGACCTCACCACCATGTGGGCCCAGTACGAGCAGCTGTCGCAGCTGCGCGTGAAGGCCGAGAACCGCCGCGACGAGGTTGAGCGCCGGCAACGCGAGCTGGCCAAGGTCACGCAGCGGATCGAGAGCCTGGCCGAAGAGGCGGACCTGGTCTTGGAGGACGAGGACGCCACGCCCATCGACCAGCTGGACGTGCTGCTCACCGAACGCCGGCTGCAGCAGACACGCATCGACCACCGCAAGAAGCTGCAGCAGCGGGCGGCGGACATCAAAGAGAAAGAGCTGCGGCGCCACAAGGCGTCGCTGTCCTTGGTGGAGCGGCGCGAGGCCCTGTTCCGCACCGCCGGCGTGGCCGACGAGCAGGGCTACCGCCGCCTGGCCGCCAGCCTGGCCGACGCCGCCGAGCTACGCGGCAAGCGCGACCAGCTGACCAAGGAGATCGCCGCGGCGATCGGCCGCCTGGGCACGGAGGAAGACTTTGCCCCCATGTTGTCGGCCGACGCCGTGGGCCGCCTGGACGGGCAGTGGGAAACCCTCTCGGCCGAGCACGAGCGGATCGACCTCGAGCTACGCGAGCTGCTGGGCCGCCGCGGCTCGCTCGAAGAGCAACGCAAGGCCCTGGCCGAAGACACCAGCCTGGCCGACAAGCGGATGGAGCTCGACGCGGTCGAGGCGCAGCTGGCCGAGGCGGCCGAGCGGTGGCGCGAGCACGCGGCCGTCGGCCAGATGCTGGAGCTGATCCGCAGCGACTACGAGGCCAACCGCCAGCCCGACACGCTGCTGGAGGCCTCCAAGCACCTGGAGCGGCTCACCGGTGGGCGGTACCCGCGGGTGTGGACGCCGCTGGCCAACGATATCCTGCTGGTCGATAACCGCCACGGGCAGTCGCTGCCGGTCGACTCGCTCAGCCGCGGCACACGGGAGCAGCTCTTCCTCAGCGTGCGGATGGCGATTGTGGCCATGTTCGCCCGCCGCGGCATCCAGCTGCCGATGATCCTGGACGACATCCTGGTGAACTTCGACGCGGGCCGCTCGCGCACGGCCGCCAGCGTGCTGTGCGACTTCGCCAAGCAGGGTCACCAGCTCTTGGTCTTCACGTGCCACGAGCACGTGTGGGAGATGTTCAAAGACCTGCACGCCGACGTCCGCCGCCTGCCCAACCGCTTCGGTGATGGGGAGCTGCCTGTAGTTGAGCAGCACGTGGTCGAAGAGGCCGTCGTCGAGGAAGCGGTTGTCGAAGAGGTTGTAGTCGAGCCCGAGCCCGAGCCGGCGGCGGTCGCGGTGGCGCCGCTGCCCGAACCCCAGTCGACGCCCGTCGAGCCGAGCCCCGTCGAACCGGCCCGCGTCGAGGCCGACTACGCCGAGCTGCCGCCGCGGACCATCGCCGAGGAGTACCTCGAAGCCGAGTACGTCGAGCTGGAGCCGGCTGCGTTTGAGCCGCCTGCGTCCGAGCTCGCCCGCGTTGAAGCCGGTTATGAGGTCGCCGAAGAAGCCCTCGTCGAAGCCGGCCTAGAAGGCACGCAGCACGAAGGCGCCGAGGTTTACGTCGATCACAGGGGCGACTCGGCCGAGGCCATCGACTACGTGTACGAGGCCGATCCTGCGTGGCGCCCCGAGGCCGAGCCGGTCGTGTACACCCACCGGTAGCCTGGCGCCCTGAGCGTTGGCGGCGAGCCGCTGTAGATTGGTAGGCGTCATCCCCTGCCCCGCGGGTCTGCCGCCGTGAAAGCCGTCGCCTACCAAACGCCCGGGCCGATCGACCGTGTCGACGCCCTGCAAGACATCACGCTCGACAAGCCGACGCCGGCCGGGCGAGATCTGCTGGTGAAGGTCGAAGCCGTGTCGGTTAACCCGGTCGACACCAAGCTCCGCCGCCGCGTGGCGCCCGAGGGCGGCGGCTGGCGGGTGCTAGGGTTCGACGCCGCGGGTGTGGTCGAAGCCGTTGGCCCCGATGTTGAGGGCTCTGATGTCAGGGGCTCCGATGTTGAGACCTTCCAGCCGGGCGACGCGGTCTATTACGCCGGCGCCATCAACCGGCCGGGCGCCAACAGCGAATACCACCTCGTCGACTGCCGCATCGCCGCCCGCCGGCCGGCGAGCCTCACCGCCGCTCAGGCTGCCGCCCTGCCGCTGACGGCCATCACCGCGTGGGAGATGCTGCTGGACCGCCTCGAAGTCACCAGGCCTACGGCCGAGGGGGGCGGCGTGATCCTGGTCATCGGCGGCGCCGGCGGCGTCGGGTCGATCACCTTGCAACTGCTGCGTGCGTTGACGGACATGACGGTGATCGCCACCGCCTCGCGACCCGAAACGCAGCAGTGGGCCCACGCCTGCGGCGCCCACCACGTGATCGACCACCGCCGGCCGCTGGCGCCGCAGGTCGAGGCGCTCGGCCTGGGCTCGCCCGGCTTCGTCTTCTCGACAACGCAGACCGGCCAGCACTGGGCGGACATCGCCCGGCTCATCGCCCCGCAGGGCCGCGTCGGCCTGATCGACGACCCGGGCGCGATCGACGTCTCGCTGCTCAAGCCGAAGGCCGCCTCGCTGCACTGGGAGTTCATGTTCGCCCGCCCGGTACACCAAACGCCCGACATGGCCCAGCAGGGCCGGCTGCTGGCCGAGGTCGCCCGGCTGGCGGACGCGGGCCGCGTCCGCACGACCCTGACCGAAGTGCTGGGCCGCATCAACGCCGCAACCCTACGCGCCGCCCACGCCCAAATCGAAACCGGCGCCACCCGCGGCAAACTGGTGCTGGAAGGGTTTTGAGAGCATGCTTCAGCTAGTCGTAGCGTCGCTAGCTGGCTGCGGCTGCGGTTGGCTTCGTCGGCCTGCATCGGCGATGCGCCACATCGCCTGCTTCGGCCTCCTCGCCAGCCTTGCCTCGCCAACGCCATCGACGCTACGACTATCTGCAGCACGCTCTAGGCCACACGTCTAGAGCGGCTGTTCCGCAGATGTAGCCAGGTGGCGAAGCGTTTTTGCCGCGGCGGTTTGCCGGCGACAAGGCATTACCGAGGGGCGTCAGAGGGACGCCCGCACGCACCTTCCCTGTGGTGGTCGCAAAGCCCCCGCCTACCCTGTTTGCTCGGTAGCCATCGTGCGTAAACTGGTTGAGTTGGCGGGGCGCCTCGATCTTTTGACGAGCGAAAGGCCCCGCCCCTAGCATCGTCCGCCCCGCGCGGGGTTGGTCGCCGCGCAAGGGCATTGGCAGCAATCCGTTTGCTGCGGTGTGGTTGTCCACCCTGGCCAGCGGGTTTCTGGAACAAGACAAGTTAGACACCCAGCGGAGAGGTAGCATGCAGAACGACGAAATCGCTTCTCTGTTCGACGATTGGAACGCCGCCCTCCAGACAAAAGACCCGAAGCAAGTTGCCGCGCTCTACGAGCCCAACGCTGTCTTGCTGCCTACCCTGTCCAACCAAGTGCGGCACAATCACGACGAGATCGAAGACTACTTCGTCAGCTTCACCGCGAAGGGCCCCGTCGGCCAGATTGACGAGTCGAACATCCGGCACTTCGGCCAGATGGCGATCAACTCTGGGGTGTACACGTTTTCGTTTGAAGACGGCTCTTCTGCGCAAGCCCGGTTTTCCTTTGTGTACCGGTGGGATGGCCAACGCTGGATGATCGCGGAGCACCATTCATCTCAGATGCCCGAGGTCGCCTGAGCCTGGCTCGAATCGCCAACCTTTCGAGTTGCTTACCCGGCAGAGCGCCGCGATTCGGTGTAGGCGTTGATTTTGCGTACGGCGTGTAGGCGGTTGTGTAGACGCAGCAGCCTTCCGCCAATCTACAAGCAGGGCCGGAAGACAAGCCGTTGCGGGCCTTGTCGCCTGTGGCCAAAAGCCTTGCCGCGTGGCCCAAAACGGCGGCCTGAAGATCGCGGGCGAAGTCTGGTGATCCGGCCGCTACAAAGACAATCCGCCGCTTGCGTCCCGACGGCGGCGCGCGGTGGGCGGCGGCGTAAGTCGTTTGCCGTCGGTCGCTGGCGTGTGCCAGGGGCGGCCGTGTGGCTCGTTTCAGGCCCGAAAACGGCTGAGCAAGTGCGGGCGTGATGCTTCGGCGAGGAAAATTGTGCCAGCGTGCGGTGTGATCGGCGAGACGCCGTTCGCCTCATCGTCGCGAAGCCGCGTTTTCGCGGTATCCTGCCGCGTCACGCTTCGGCGTCACGCTTCAGGGCCACTCTTCTGGGCTACTCTTCGGCGTCACTCTTCGGGGCTGCTGCGGGTAAAGGTCCGCACCGTGCGGCGGAGGGCAGAGTGGTACTTGTGCCGGGCGTCGAGGTAGCTCCAGCCCAGGAACATGTTGCCGCCGATCGAGCCCAGGCACGTCAGGCTGGTGAGCACGAACAGGCCCCACGGCTTCTCGCCGGGCTGTTGGGGCATGCCGGCGTTGTAGAAGCCCTGCTGCTGCGTGGCGCCGCCGGTTGGCGTCGCGAATGGGTTGGGCGCCGGGCTGTCGAGCGGCGGCAGGTTGGGCGGATTCAGCAGCGGGCCGCCTGCCGGGTTGCCGACCCCGGGGCCGGGACTGCCGATGCTGGGTCCGCCGATGCTGGGGCCCGTGCCGGCGAACATGCCGCCCGGCCCAGTCGCAGCGCCCTGCCCGGCCCCCATGCCCTGCCCGGCCCCCAAGCCCGGCTGCTGCCCAGCGCCCGGCTGGTTGTAGCCCTGTCCGCTGGTGGGGCCGGTGAACGCGCCGTCGTAGCTCGGCGGCGCCGCCGGCGGCGTGCTGGTGTACATGCCATCGTTCATGCCGCCGCCCATCGCCGAGCGGTTCTCGCCCACCGGTCGCACCGGAACCAGGCGGTCACGCGGGTCGTCCAGCGGCACGAACGCCTGCCCGCTGCCCAAGCGGTTCGGGTCGCCCTGCCGCGTGCCGCTGCCGACGCCCGGCTGGCCGCCGTAGCTGGGCTGGTTGGCGTAGTCGGGCTGCCGGTCGTTGTAGCGGGGCTCGTTGGTCGCCCGGCCCGCGGGCTGCGATGCGTACGGGTCGCCCGCCGCGGCCCCGCGGTTGTCGCCCGCCTGGCCGCCGCCGTTCTGCCAGCCGCCGTTCTGCCACTCGCGGTTGTCGGCCGGGTTGAGCCGCGGCGCTTCGACCAGGTTGGAAGACGCCGGGCGCGCGGGCTGGCCGCCGGC
>JBCCQL010000111.1:0-8850 GCA_039024355.1 Planctomycetota bacterium | reverse complement strand
CATGTATCGCGTCCGTGATGTGGTGTGGTTGCGGAGACGGCGGCGACGCCGGCGGCCGGCGCCGCAGCTCCTACGCGGCAAAAGCCTACCGCTCCGGCGGGCTCTCGACCGCCGGGTTGGGCTGGGCGGCCCGCTCTTCGATCCATGCGGCCAGCGCGGCCAGGTCGGGCGCGAACCGCTCGCACCGCAACCCGGCCGCCTGCTCGGCGGTGAACGCCCCGCCGCCCATAATCACCGGCACGCCGAAGCCGCCGGCGTCGTGGATGGCGTTGTGCTCGGCGGTGTAGGCGGCCGTGTCTTCCAGGTGCGTCGCGCTGAGGCACAGCAGCTGCGGTTTGCGGAGCGTAACCGCTTTGCAGATCTCGTCGAGCGGCAAAGCGGAGCCCGCCATCACAGTGTTCCAGCCGCCGGTCAGCAGCACCAGCTCCACCAGGCGGATGGGCGCCTCGGCGAAGTCTCGGCACGGCGTGGCGAGCAGCGCGCGCGGCGCCCCGGCCGCGGGCGGGGCGATCCACCGCCGCAGCTCGTGCAGGACCGCCATCACCACTTCGCAGGCCCGCCGCTCCTCGTGCACGCCTACCGTGCCGGCGTGCCAGCCGTCGCCGATCCGCCGCAGCACGGGGCCGATCAACGCGTCGCCCAGCTCGACGACGCCGGCCCCCTGCTGGTACAGGCCGAGGATCAGCTGCCGGCTTGCTTGTTCGTCGCCGGCCAGCAGCGCGGCGTAGAGCTCGTCGACAACCTGCTCGGGCCGCCGCCGGGCGGACACCGCCACCATGCCCAGGGCGGCCGGGTTCGCGAGCTCTTTGCCGGTCTCACGCACCAGCTGCACGACCGACGCCATGGGCAGCTTGCGGTGACCGCCGGCCGTTTTCCCCGCCTGCAGCCTGCCGCTGTCGCACCACCGCTTGACGGACGATTCGCTCACGCCCAGGGCCAACGCCACCTGCTTGGGCGTGAACATCACGTTGGCTTGCGTCTGGCCCATCGTTCTCCCTGCGACCGCAATCCGGCGCCTAAACGCTGAGTGTTTTGTGGCGGCGAGCCGCGAACAACCCTGCAGTACCTGACCGACCGTAACGCACGTTTTGTCGTTCTGGCAAGACGAGCTGACCGATCGCCCACCCGGAGCGGAACGCCCCGTCGGCCGCTCACAGCTGCCGCCGCATGCTGCCGTCTGCCGCTGGAAGGAAAGCCCCCCGCGGCGGGTGGGGCAGCCCGGCGTCGGTATGCAGCACGGCGGGTACTCGCCACGACCAGCGTGCGGGCGTACATTGCGGGCACTCATCGCTGCACAAGCCCGCTGCACAGGCCCGCTGCGTGGGCGGCGCTACGCCGCGTCCGGCGTCGTCGCTTGCGGCCGCCGCGTTTTCGCAACTCATTCTTGGCAAACAAGGAGCCCGCTATGGCCACCGCCTCCCCCGCTGTCGCACGCCCCGCGGTCAAGGACACCCAGTGCTTCATCGACGGCCAGTGGCGAGACGCGGCCAGCGGCAAGACCTTCGAAACAGTCAACCCGGCCACCGAGGAGGTGATCGCCCAGGTCGCCGAGGGCGACGCCGCGGACATCGACCTGGCCGTGCAGGCGGCCCGGCGGGCGTTCGACTCCGGGCCGTGGCGGACGATGGACGCCCGCGACCGCGGCCGGCTGATGTACCGCCTGGCGGACCTGCTGGAGGAAGAGGCCGAGAACCTCGCCGCCCTCGAAACGCTGGACAACGGCAAGCCGATCAGCGACTCGCGGGCGGCGGACATCCCGCTGGTGATCGACTGCATCCGCTACTACGCCGGCTGGGCGGACAAGATCCAGGGGTCGACCGTGCCGATCCGCGGCAAGCACTTCTGCTACACGCTGCGAGAGCCCGTGGGCGTCGTGGGGCAGATCATCCCGTGGAACTTCCCCGCCCTGATGGCCGCCTGGAAGTGGGGCCCCGCCCTAGCCACGGGCTGCACCATCGTCATGAAGCCGGCCGAGCAGACGCCGCTCACGTGCCTGCGGATGGCGAAGCTGGCCCAGGAGGCGGGCTTCCCGCCCGGCGTGATCAACGTGGTGCCGGGTTACGGGCCGACGGCCGGGGCCGCCCTGGTGGAGCACCCGGGCGTCGACAAGATCGCCTTCACCGGCGAGGGCGCCACCGCCAAGATCATCCAGCGGGCCGCGGCCGAGACCACCAAGCGGCTCACCTTCGAGCTGGGCGGCAAGAGCCCCAACATCATCTTCGCCGACGCCGACCTGGACGCCGCCATCACCGGCGCCCACTTCGGCCTGTACTTCAACCAGGGCCAGTGCTGCTGCGCGGGCAGCCGCGTCTACGTCGAGGCCGCCGTGTACGACGAGTTCTGCGAGCGGATCGTCGAGAAGAACGCCCGCCGGCGGGTGGGCGACCCGTTCGACCCCGGCACCGAGCAGGGGCCGCAGGTCGATCGGGCCCAGCTGGACAAGGTCATGCGGTACGTCGACATCGGCCAGCAGGAGGGCGCCAAGCTGCTGTCCGGCGGCGCCCGGATCGGCGAGCGTGGCTACTTCGTCGAGCCGACCCTGTTCGGCGACGTGCAGGACGGCATGCGGATCGCCCGCGAGGAGATCTTCGGCCCGGTGATGAGCGTCCTGAAGTTCGAGGACGCCGCGGAGGTGGCCGCGCGGGCCAACGACACCGACTTCGGCCTGGCCGCCGCCATCTGGACGCGTGACATCGGTAAGGCCCACCGCCTGGCGTCGCGGGTGCGGGCCGGCACCGTCTGGGTGAACTGCTACGACGTCTTCGACACCGCCGCGCCGTTCGGCGGCTTCAAGGCGTCGGGCATCGGCCGCGAGCTGGGCGAGGCCGGCCTGGACGCGTACACCGAGAACAAGACCGTGACGCTGTCGACCACGTAACACCGGCGGCGTCGGCGGCGTCGGCGACGCGGGGTGGGGCGTGACGGGCCGGTCAGATCGTCGTGGCGGAGAAGCCGCCGTCGACGACGATATTCTGCCCGGTGACGAACGACGACGCGCGTGAAGACGCCAGCCACACGGCAGCGCCGCCCAGCTCTTCGGCGCTGCCGAACCGGGCCATGGGCGTGTGGCCGATGATTTGCGCGCCGCGCTCGGTGTGGCTGCCGTCCTCGTTGTAGAGCAACGCCTTGTTCTGCTCCGCCGGGAAGAACCCGGGGCTGATCGCGTTGACGCGGACCCCCGTCGGCGCCCACTGCCGGGCGAGGAACTGCGTGAGGTTCAGCACGGCCGCCTTGGCCGCCGAGTACGCCACCACGCGCGACAGCGGCGTCATCCCCGCCATCGACGCGATGTTGATCACGCTGCCGCGGCCGGCGTCGGCCATGGCCTGCCCAAACACCTGGCACGGCATCAGCTCGCCGCCCACGAGGTTCAGGTCGAACACCTCGGCCCAGGCGCCCAGCGGCAGGTCGCCCACGCGGCCGCCGGGCGGCAGCGTGGCGTCCGGGCGGTTGCCGCCGGCCGCGTTGACCAGCACCGTCGGCCCGCCGAAGCGGGCCAGCACGCCCGAGTGGGCGGCCTGCAGCGAATCGGCGTCGAGCGCGTCGGCTGGGAAGAAACGGGCCTCGCCGCCGGCCTGGGAGAGCCGTTCGGCGATCGCCCCGCCGCGCTCGGCACTACGTCCCAGCACCGCAACCGAGGCGCCGTGCCCGGCCAAGGCTGCGGCAATCGCCCCGCCCAGCTGGCCCGTGCCGCCGACAACAACGGCGACCTCGCCACGCAAGTCAAACAGGTTGGGCGCCCCGGCCGGCGGTGAAGGCATCGGGCTACACCCGATCGACGTTCAGCGGGTCACGCGGCGACGCGGTGGAGGGCTCGGAAGCAAACAACCGGCGCCAGAACGTCTTGGGCACGCACGCCAGGCCGATGATCGCCGGCTGCGAAAACGCCATGACGCGGACGATGAACTTCTCGAGCGAAACGCCGTCGCTCAGCCCGCCGTAGGCGTGCAGGCCGACGCCCAGTTCGTTGACGCCGAACCAGCTCCACGTGGTGACCACATTGCCGGCGACGGCCAGCGCGGCGAGCGTGGTGTCCGAGGCCATCTTGCCCCACCGGGCGTGCAGGATCAGGGCGTTCCACAGCACGATGATCAACGCGCCGTTCTCCTTGGGGTCCCAGCCCCAGAAGCGGCCCCACGAGTTATCGCCCCACAAGCCGCCCAGCACGGTCCCGACAAAGCTGAACAGGATGGCGAAGCAGAGCGTGCCGTAGATGATCCGCTGCAGCGTCTTCTCTTCCTTCAAGCCGAGGTTGCCCGCCACGTGGCTGCGGAGGATGTACAGCACCCCGATGCCGCCGGCCACGAACGTCGCCGCGTAGCCTAGCGTGATGCATAACACGTGTATGGTGAGCCATAACTGCGTGTCGAGCACGGCCTGCAATACCGCAATCGTATCGCCGTCCAAGGCCATGAAGTGGGCGATCACCAGCGTCGCGAAGCCGAAGACCGACGCCATCAGGCTGCCGGCGCCCATCTTGAAGATGGCTTCGATCGCTAGCCCGGAGAAAACGATGGCCCAGCCGATGAACACGGCGGACGAGTACAGGTTGGTCACCGGCGGGCGGCCGGAGATGTACACGCGGGCGATCACCGCGAACGTGTGCACCACGAACGTGGCGGCGATCACCGCCGTGGCCGCCCGGCCCAGCCCCCGCGGGAAACCGATCCACGACGCCGCGCACAGCAGGAACGCCACGACGTACGACGCGGCGCAGTAGTAGAACGGGCTGAACCGCGAAAAGAACGCCTCGAACCGCGTCTTGGCTAGGCTCAGCCGCTCGGTCACCGCGGACCCGGCAAAGGCGGCCGCGTTCGCGGGGTCGTCCACCATCGTCTCGTAGCTGGCGGTGCGGCGCTTCAGCTTGTTGACCGCTGAGTTGAACTCGTTGGTGTTGCCCTTGGCGTAGGCGCCCAGGGCGTCGGCCAGCGGGCCCCAGGCGGGCGTCTCGCCCGCAGCGCTGAGCCGGTCTACGAGCTGGCTAAGGTCCTCGGTGGCGGAACGCCGAGCGGCAGGCGGCGCCGTGGCGAAAAACCGCTCCAGCCCCGCCACCGCCCGGCTCAGGACGTTCGGGAACTTGGTGAAGATGCCGTTGAGCTCGGCCTCCTGGTACGTCAGCCAGTCGCCGCCCGGCTGGCTCGGCGGGACGACACGCGGGAACTGCTGCTTGGCCTTCTTGCTGCTGCGGCTCGACGTGCGGAGCAGCGACAGCTGGAGGTCTTCCATCAGCCGGTCCGGGTTCTCGCTCAGCCGTATCCCGCGGAACGCCTGCTCCATGGCGTGGTAGGCGGCCAGCTTCTCGGCCAGCTCGGCCATCTTCGCCTGGAAGGTGCTCCAGCTCTTGGGGTCGGCCTCTTGCAGCTGGCCCAGCTGCTTCTCGATCTCTGCGCGGTTCTCGCCGCCCATCACCTCGTCGTAGCTGTAGCGGAAGCTGCCTGGCCGCCGCTCGAGGCCGAGCACACCGAGGACTTCGAGGTTCTCGATGCGGAACACGCGGTGCCGGCCCGCGTCCTTCTTTCCGGAGATGACGTCCAGCATCCACTCGGCGGCGGGCGTCCGCTCCGTGCGCATCCGCGCGTGCCGCAGCTGCTCCATCAGCGTGGCGTCTTCGGCGAGCGGCGGCTTGGGGGCGATCACCTCCTGCCGGGCCGAGAGGAACTGCAGCGTGTTGCGGGCCACGGTGTCGTAGGGCTTGATCCGCCCGCCGTCGATCACCGGCAGCTCCGCGAACTTTGCGATCTGCATCGCGCCGGGCTCGGCCTTCTCCGGCCGGGCCTTGCTGCCCAGGTAGGCCAGCCACACCAGGCCAACGACCGCCGGCGCCCAGACCAGCGGCTTGCTCAGCCGCTCCGACAGGCTGGGCCCGGGGCCCGACTCCGGCGCGCGGCGACGCTGCTCGCGAACCCCTTCTTCGGTCCGCCGCCGCAGGAACGTGCCCAGCGAGATGCCGAAGTGCGCCAGCATGCCGAAGGCTACCACCACGCAGCTGACGTAGGGCACCATCCAGTTGGCGTTGGTCACCACCTGCAGGACGGTTGTCTCTTCGGTCCGCGGGTCGAAGCTGGACTGGTACAGCGTGTCCCCGCCGTACCGCAGCGGGTTGTTCATCCAGATCTCTGACTGCCGGTCTTCGCTCTCGCGCGGATCGATCAGCCGCACCGTCGCGCGGAAGTCCTTGGCGACGTTCGTGCCCGGGTACCGCTTGAACGAGAAGTCCAGCAGCTTGATCGAGTAGTTCTTGTACAGCCGCTTGAAGCGTAGCTGCAGGTCGTACGGCTTGCCCCCGATGTCGACGGCCTGCTCCCGGGGCGAGCCGATGCCGGGGATCGTTGACGCCGACGCCAGGTACACGCCGAGGGACTCCTGCGAGTCCTTCGCGAGCAGCTCCACGTAGACCGACGGCTGGTCGACCCCCGCGTCGGCGACGCCGGAAGTAGGACGCGTGGGCTTGGAGACAATCTGCCGGCCGACGCCGGCGGTCGCTGGGTTGTTGACCGCCCCATCGCCAACACCCGCCCCATCCTCAGCGCGGGCCAGCACAGAGTTTTTGTCGAACCGCACGACACGCAGGTCGACCGGCAATTCTGGGTGCTGGATGAGCTGCCCCGGCGCGGCGTTCTCGAGGTACCGCTGCGGGACGACCGTGACGACCGGCGACTGGGGGTTGCTGCGGTCGGTGAAGGCGAGCTCCGTGTCGCGGATGTCGACGGCGTAGTTGACCGTCTCGCCCTCGGTGATGGTCATCTGCCCTTCGTCCACGCCGTACGTGGTGAGCTCGCCGATCATCAGCAGCCCGACGCCGGCGTGCAGCAGCACCATGCCGGCCCGCTTGCCAAAGATCATCCAGCAGCCGGCCAGCAGCACGGCCGTTGAGACGCTGGCAAGGGCCAGGTACCACATGATGCGCATGCCGGCGTCGTCGAGCTGGGCCGACGGGTCCACGAACAGCCAGACGGTCACGGCGGTGACCAGCGACATCATCGTGGCGGCGATGACCCACTCCGGCAGCCGGATGCGGTTGTACGCCCCCACCAGCCAGTACAGCCCGGCGAGGGCGCACCCCGCCAACAGGGCCCGCATGGTGTGCCACAACCCGGAGGCGACGCTGGCCGAGAGCTCGCTCTTGATCGCGTCGCCGGCGCCGGTCGAGATGACCCACAGCGTGGCGATTACGCCGAGCAGCGTCACCGTCAGGCCGGCCAGCAGCCGCGAGCCCTTGGCCGTCGCCTTGAAGCGGAACGTGTGCGCGGCCAGCAGGTTGCCCAGCAGCAACACGCCCAGCGTGACGCCGCCGGGGAACGGCACCCACGCCTTGTTGGGCGTCTGCGACCAGCCGGTGGGGCCGCCGACAACCATCTCTGCCAGGTGGCCGAGCGACCGCAGCTCGATCTGGGCAACCCACACGCGGAAGTGCGACTTGCGGACTACGTGCCAGACGTCGTAATCGACCTGGGCGAGCGTGCCGAACAGCACCAACAAAATCGACAACGCGAACAGCGTGACGGTAATCTTCAGCGAGGCGCAGAACTTGAGAGCCCGCAGCAGCGCACCGTCGGCGGGGGCCACGCGCGGTGGCCGCTCGGCCGGGCGCCGCGGCTGGCTGATGAGCCGCTCTTCTGCGGTAATCGGTGCTTCGCCGACTGCCATCGATCCCTACTCGGTTGGGTTGCCGGTGTTCATCCGGATCGTGCCGAGCCACTGCACAAAACGGTCGCGGTGGGCCGACGCCGCCTCGGCCCCGCCGGTGAGCTTGAAGAACCAAACCTTGTCGCCGCGTACGCTGACGGCGGCCATCATCGACCGCTCGGCGCCCTGGCAAACGGTGAGCACGGAGTCGACGCCGTCGATCTCGACCGGCTCGGTCGCCGGCCCGAGTTCTTCGGCCGTTAGGTTTGGTAGGCCGACCTGGCCACGCCAACGGTTGATGTTGGGCAGGAGCTTGCTCATTTGTGCTGCCGCGGGCCAGGCGCTGACCACCACCTCGGCCGTGGGCGTGGCGTCAATCCTGTAGGTCTTGACCCGCATCGGCCGCTGGCCGAGGTCGACCCAGGATTCGGGCGGGTCGGACGTCATCGCCGATGCCGCGCGTCGCGGTGCCGCCGGGGCGGCGGCGGGCAAGCGGGGCGGCCCTGCGGCGGGCGGCTGACGTGTCGTTGGTCGGCCGGCCCCGGCGAAGGGCGCACGCATGCCCGCGTCGTTGAACCAGCCGCGCAGCTCGATCGCGACCGAGCCGTCTGGCGCCCCTTTGAGCGGGCGTGCCTGCTCGGCAAGCGTGGCCCGATCTAGGGGCGGCAGCTGCATCTGCCCTCGCCAACGGTTGACGTTCGCCAAAAGGTACGCCTGCCAATCGCTGCCGGCCGGCAGGCCGATGACGCTCAGCTCTGCAGGAGCCGGGGCGTTCGCCCCGGTTTCTGTGTCTCCAGCGGTCGTTTCTGGACCGGCAATCGGCACACGCAGCGTGGCCAGCCGCATTTGGCGTGGCCCGTCGGCTTGCCACCCGGGGGGGAGTGTCCAGGTGGGCTCTGCGTCAGCGGCCCCAATCGCGATGCTGTCGAAGAACGCGTTGACTCCGCTGGCCACCTTTTCAGCGTCCTCGACCGGCGCCGTGAACTTGAAAAACCATGCCTGCGGCTCGCCGCGGACGATCGCCGCCAGCATGCGGTGCGTCGGCTCGCCGCTCGGCGCCGGCGAATTGCTAGGTTGCTGGGACGGCTGCCCGGCTGCCTGCAGTGCCGCGAGCCGACGCTCCAGGGCGGTGGGCTGATCTGCGCTGCTGTCGCCCGCAGCGGCGGCGTCCGTGGTGGTGTCGCCAGCGGTGGTGCTCACCGGTGGAACCGGGTAGCTGCGGAT
>JBCCQL010000110.1:0-8943 GCA_039024355.1 Planctomycetota bacterium | reverse complement strand
GTCCGCGACTGGCCGATCACCCGGCATGCCCGACGCTCCGACACGCGGTCACGACCGGGCGAATCCCGGACGTGCTCCACCGCCTCGCGTCGCTCGGTCGGGCTCAGAAGTTTCCCGAGGCGGCCTCCTTGAGGATCGCCTTGTCGAGTTCCGCATCGGCCAAGAGCCGCTTCAGCCGAGCGTTCTTCTCCTCAAGCTCCTTCAGACGCTTCGCCTGATCCATCCGCAGCCCGCCCCCGTCATTCCGAAGACGCGGCCTTACGCCAGCGGATCAGCGTCTGAGCCGAGACCCCGATCGCCTTCGCCGCCAGCTCCTGCGATTGGCCCTGACTCATCAGAACCTCCGCTTCGCGGAGCTTCACGATCACCTCATCCACGCCGTGCTTCTTGCCCTTCGGCATCCCGCTTCCTCCTCAAAGGTCTTCTCCAAGAACGCCCGGATCATCCCAGGCCACGTGGAATCATTTGAGCGGCCTGGGGCAAAGCCAACCGCCCCCCAATCAGAACGCATTCGTCGAGCGTTGTATGGGTTCGATCAAGCACGAGTGCTTGGACCATTTCATCGCGTTCGGTCTCGGCCACCTCGACCTGCTCGTCAACGCATTCGCCGAGCACTATCACCGTGCACGCCCGCACCAGCGCACGGAGAACAAGCCGCTCGTGGGTGTCTCACCCGACCTTGATGACCCGCCAGACCGGCCCGAGCAGGTCGTCTGCCACGAGTCGCTGGGCGGGGTGCTCAAGCACTACGGGCGTTCGGCAGCTTGATAGGGCAATCCAACGACCGAAGAGCTTCACGCCTTAACGGATCACGACGAAGCTCCGTTGGAAGCGTTAGCTTGGTCGCTGGCGAGAGGCAAAGCGGCAACTGCGCCTGGCTCACTCGGTCGCGCGGCTGAGCCTTACGACGTCTCGCCGGCATGACTGTCGAGACTGGACTTGGGCGTGTCGTCAATTGCTTGAGGATTCTTCCTAAGAGGCTGTTCAATAAGTGCTATTTGAGCTGCTGATCGAGGGCGCTAACCTGGCATCCATGGACAGGGAGCCTTACCCGACGGACCTTACCGCGTCGCAGTGGCGACGGATCGAGCCTTGGATCCCCGAGGACGCCGCGACCGGTCGCCCGCCGATGCACGCGAAGCGTGAGATCATCAACGCGATCTTGTACGTCACCCGCAACGGCTGCACCTGGCGTGCTCTGCCGCACGACTCCCCGCCGTTTGGCATCGTGTTCCACTGGTTCCGGCTGTGTTTCTAGAAACCGGGGCAGGCGGACGGCACGTGGGAGCGGCTGCACGAGAAGCTCCGCGATCGGGTCCGCAAGGAGGCGGGCAGGACGGCCAAGCCCTCTGCGGCGGTGCTCGACAGCCAAACGATCAAGACAACCGAGCAGGGCGGGCCCCGCGGCTACGACGCGGGAAAAAAACTCCTCGGCCGCAAGCGGCACGTCGTCGTTGATTCGCTCGGGCTTCTCTGGGCCCTGGTCGTCACGCCGGCGGACGTGCAAGATCGCGACGGCGCCAAGCTCGCCCTCGAAGCGTACCGCGAGTCCGTGAAGTTCCCCAAGGTCATCCAGGCCGACGCCGCGTACCGACCGGTCGTGAGCTGGGCGTTCATCCGCTGGCTGTGGATGATCGAGATCGTCACGCGGCCTCGCGGCGAGTTCGTGCCGCAGAAGAAACGTTGGATCGTCGAACGCACCTTCGGCTGACTCAACCGCTCACGACGGCTCGCCAAGAGCCTCGAACGCACCGCCGAGAGCGACACCGCATTCATCCAGGTCACTATGATTCATCTCATGGTAAAACGCCTCGCGTGAACGGGTTATTGAACAGCCTCTAAGTGTCCCGTGCAGTACGAGTGTGCCAGCAGCGATCGCAAGCGAGGTCTACCTCGCGCGGGCGGGGACTGTCATCGCGTTGTCCGACGCGCGGAATCGGAGCCAGGGGGTGGCTGAGGGCTTTCTCGGCAACGCACCTCGCCATCCGCGGCGTGGATCGCACCTGACTTTTGCCGCCCCCGTCGCTATAATTCGCCGCAGAAGAGCGAGCTGCGAGCTGCGTGCAGCGTTGGCGTCACCGGCTACCCGCTTGTGTCCGTAGCGTTCTTCGGTGCCTGGCGGGCGGGTCGATTAGGCTGGTCCGCTTTGAGGAGGGGATGGAGGACAGCCCTAGAGCACTGCGTGACGCTTCGCGCGACCGCGTACGCTTAGTCGGTGTTAGGTGCGGAGAAGCAAGGCATTTTGACCTCGTAGCTCAGTTGGTAGAGCATCGGACTTTTAATCCGTGGGTCCCGCGTTCGAGTCGCGGCGAGGTCACTTTGGTGGTGTGCAGGCCGCCGTCGGAATTGCAATGGGATTGGCGGTCGCCGGCCCGCTCCACCTTCGGCAACGGCTGCCGGATGTGACGCCTTGCCGGGTGGCTAACGCACAGCGAGCTGCCACGTTCGTCTCGCCATCCCCGTTAAGCACCCGGCATCTTCTGAAGCCGCCGTGAGTAGCGCTATCTACGGGTCGTCGCCACTTGGTGTTGGTGGGCCCGCAGTCTTTCGCGTGGGTTCATCGTCGAGCAGCATCCGGACGGGGGGCGTATCAACTTCATCGAACTGCCCGCTGCGGGCGGCCCAAACGAAGGCGGCGACCGCGATGGCCGCCAACGACAGGGCGGCCGGCACCATCAGGAAGAGGATGGACATCTTCAGCTTCCTCGCTCGGGCATCAGTTTTTTCCTTCGCCTGCCAACCCGTAGACGGCGCCGGCCAGAACAGTTGCTGAGCTGATGGGCATCAAGATCGCCGCGACCAGCGGGGTGACAACGCCAGCCGCGGCCAGGCTGACCGCGAGCGTGTTGTAGGCCAGCGAGATCGCCAGGTTCTGGCGAACCACCCAAACCGTGCGGCGCGCGAGGCTCGTCAGCTGAACGATCGGGCGGAGCCCGGGCTTGGACACAAAGACATCCGCGGCGGCCAATGCGGCCTCGGCCCCCCCGTGAACCGCGATGCCGACGTCAGCGGCGGCCAACGCGGCCGCGTCGTTGACCCCGTCGCCCACCATGACAACCGCACGCTGCTGGTTGTCACCGTCTGCCTTCGCGCCCTTCACGCACCGCAGCTTGTCTTCCGGCGACAGCGACGCCCGTGTGGCGGCCGGCGTGAGGCCGAGCCTTTGAGCTACCGCTCGGACAGGGCCGGCGGTGTCGCCCGACAAGACCTCCGTTGCCCACCCGGTGTGGCGCAACGCGTCGTTGGCTGCGGTGGCGTCGCTCCGCAGTTCGTCTTCTAGCGACAAGACGGCACGAATTTCACGATTCACGCCGACAGCCACGGCGGTTTTGCCACGCTTCTCCGCGGCTTCGATTGCGGCGAGCAAGTGGTGCGGGATCGACGGGCAGCGTTCGGCCAGCCAGCGGGGCGAACCCAGTGCAACGTCGCCTAGGTCGCACTCGGCGGCGACGCCGTAGCCATGGGCCTCAGCCCGGTCGTCGATGGCCGGGGCTTGGGGTGCCGTATCGGCGTACTTGGCGACAATCGCTTTGGCGATCGGGTGGTTTGACTCGGCTTCTATGGCGAAGGCGAGCGGCTGCAGGCCCGGGTCGCCGCACCAATCGACGACACGCAGCCGGCCGAGAGTCAGCGTGCCGGTCTTGTCGAGGAACATCCGCCCCGGCCGGCCGGCGGCGACGCCCCCAAGCGTTTCGATAACGTGCGCGCTTTTGACGAGGACACCCCGCCGCGACGCTCGGCCGATTGCGAGGGCCATGGTGAGCGGGGTTGCCAGCCCCAAGGCGCACGGGCACGCAACAATCAGCAGGGCGACCGTGGAATCGATTGCGGCGGCGACACTAGCCAGCGCAGACCACGCGGCAAAATTCAGGCCCGCCGCTGCGATGATCACGACGATAAACCACCCGGCGATCCGGTCAGTAAACTGAACCAGCTTGGGCTTGTCGCTCAGGCCTTGCTCAACCAGCCGAGCCAGGCGCCCGACGCGGGTCGATTCGCCCGTGGCGGTCACGCGGACCCGCAGCGTGGCCTGGAGGTTCTGGGCTCCCGCCACGACCGCGTCGCCGACCGCGACGGCGCAGGGCAGCGACTCGCCTGTGAGCAGCGACCGGTCGATAGAAGACGCCCCGCTGCAGACGTCGCCGTCGGCGGGCATGAGTTCGCCCGGGCGGACTTCTACGGTGTCGCCCGGCTCGAGCGTCTCGATCGGCTCCTCGGTAAACTCTCCGCCGCGTAGCACGCGGCAAGCGGTGGGGGTGAGAGACAGCATCCGATTGACCGCATCGCCTGCCCACCGCTGCTGACGCGCTTGAATAAACCGGCCAACGAGCAGCAGGAAGACGAGAACGCTGAGCGAATCGAAGTAGACGTCGCCACGGTTGAGCAGCACGTTGGCCGTGCCGGCCAGGGCGCCGACGCCGATTGCCAACGCGATCGGCACATCGAGGTTTGCCGTGCGGGCCCGCAGGGCGGAGCACGCGTTGCGGAAGAAAACGCGGCCGGGCCACAGCAGCGACAGCCACCCCAGGCCCATGCTGATCCAGCGGAACAGGGACGCGAAGCGTGGCTCGATCCCGTCGAACACGCCGGCGTACAGGGCGAGGGCGATCAACATGTTGTTGCCGGCAAGCGCGCCGGCGACCGCCATCTGCGTGAGCTGGTTACGTTCGCGTGCTGCGGAGGCGTCGCCCGCGGAACTGCTGCGTGCCGGGTGCGGCGCGTAGCCTAGGCGGTCGAGCGTGGCGGCGATGCGGGACAGCGGCGTCTGCTGCGGGTCCCACACGATCCGTGCCGAGCTGGACGCCAAGGAGAGCCGTGCGTCAAGGACGCCGGGCGCCAATTGCGGCAGCCGCTCGACAAGCCATACGCAAGCCGCGCAGTGGACGCCCTCTAGGTACAGGTCGATCGAAGTCAGCCCCTCTGGCAGCCGGCGGGCGTGTTTTTCGAGGAACACCTGGGCGTCGTAAGCCGCGTACCGGCCGCCGCCGCCGCTGGCGGGCAGCCGATCTTGAGACAACCGGTCGCGGACCGCGTAGTACTCGTCGAGCCCGCAGCCGTGGATGGTGTCATAGGCGACGCGGCACCCGCCGCAGCAGAACTGGGCCTCAGACTCTGGTTCGATGATGGCTGCGGGGACGGGGAGTCCGCAGTGGTGGCACGGCGTCTCGGCGACGCCTGCTGGGGCAGCGTCAGCCGGCGGGCTTGGGTTTTTCGCTGTGGCCGTGGCGGTCATGGCGACTCCCCTTCCGACCGGCAGCACGGCGGCAGGGTGTTGGGGTCGGGCGCTTGCAGTCCGCTCCGCGGGGCCTCGCTGGTGACGGTGGCGGCAATCGCCCGCGGCGAGAGCTCGGCCCGGCCCAGCAGCGTCACACAACCGACGACAATTAACGCCACGGCGGTGGCCATCGGCAGCCGGCGGCCGAACAAGCCGGCTAGCCGATGAACGCCGATGCTCAAGCAGAGCAGAACCGGCACCGTGCCGAGCCAGAAGGCCAGCATCACAGCCGCGCCACGCAGCGGCCCACCCGACCCGGCGGCCGTAACCAAGAACGCGTAGAGCCAGCCGCACGGCAGCAGCGTCGTCATGAGGCCGATGATCAGTGCGCGGGGGGCCCCACGCTGCCGCGACGCGAACTGCTGCCCGCGTCGCAGCAGGCGAGTCCACGGCGCCGGGACGCGGAGCCCGCTGAGCACCGGCACACGCCAACCGCGGAGCCTCGCGACTTCGGCCAGCCCAATGGCGACCATCAGGCCGCCGGCAATCGCCAACGCAACCGGCTGCAGCCCCGCCAGCGTCGACGCGAGGTTGAGCAGCGCGCCTAGGGCGCCCGCCGCCGCACCCAACAGCGTGTACGTCACCAGCCGTCCGCCGTGGTAGGCCAAGTGCCGCAGCCAAGCGTCCTCGGCGTTACGCCCGCCGGTCGCCGCCACTGCGCAGAACGGCCCACACATCCCGGCGCAGTGCAGCGAGCCGAGGATGCTGGCGGCCAGCACGGTGATGAGCAGCGTCGTCATTGGGTTGCGGTGGTTTCTGGCGTGGGGCGGTCGTCGGCTGGCGTGGCGGCTGCGGGCCGTTCCTTGATTGAGGTGAAGGCCGCGGGGATGGTGCGTGACCAGACGACGGCGACCATCATGAGAGTCACATGCCCACACAGCAGGGCCGCCACGAGCAGGGGCCAGCGGACCAGCCGCAGCAGGCCGGCGGGCGCCTCGTCGGTTGTGGTGGATCGGTTCATGGGGATTCCTGGGCGGTTGGCGCCGTAGAGGGGCCAAACAGGCGGTAGGTCTTCTTTTGCGTGTGTCCGGCGCCGTCGGCGATCTGTAGCGTGGTCTCGATCAGCCCGTGCGACTGCGCGAACAACTCGGCGGACGCCACCAGGTGAAGCGTCTCGGTGACGCTCGCCTGCGGCGGCAAAACGAACGCCCCGTCGCCAACGAGCCGAACGCCCTCAGACTGAATCGGCGCGACGCGGTATGCCTGCTCTGCGTCGGTGCGGTTGACGATTTTGATGCGTACCAGATTCTCGACCCCGCCCGAAGCTTCGACGCTGAACGGGGGGCCCATGCCACGCATCAGGGTCACGTGGAACGGCGATCGGCCAACCAGCATCACCGCAAGCAGGGCGGCGGCGGCGGCGATGACGCCCGCGTAGACCAGCACGCGGGGCCGGATGAGGGCAGTCGAACGGCCGTCGAGTCCGTCCTGCGAACTGTATCGGATCAGGCCGCGTGGCTGCTTGACGCGGTCCATCACGTCGTCGCACGCGTCGATGCACTGCGTGCAGTTGACGCACTCCATCTGCAACCCATCGCGGATGTCGATGCCGGTTGGGCAGACCGCTACGCACATGCCGCAGTCGATGCAATCGCCCAGGCCTTTCGCCTCACGCTGGCGGCCCCGACCACGCGGCTCGCCTCGACGCTGGTCGTAGCCGACCACGAGACTGGACCGATCGAGCATGACCGATTGGAACCGCCCGTACGGGCAGCCGATGATGCAGAGCTGCTCCCGCCAGTAGCAGAAGTCGAACATCATCAAACCGGTGACGAACAGCACCAGGGCGAAGGCGCCGGGGTGCTGCCAGGGCGGGGCAGACCAGATCCAAGCGTGCAGGGTCTCGGCGCCGACAAAATAAGCCAAGAACGTGTTCGCCAGGTGCCAGCAGATCAGCAGGTACACGGCATACATCGCTGGCCTCCGCCAGCCCGCCACCGCACGCCGCGGCTGACCCCCTTTGCCCTGGACGCCGGTGAACAGGCGTTCGATCGGGCGGAACACGTACTCGAGGTAGATCGTCTGCGGGCACCCCCAGCCGCACCACACGCGGCCGAAGATCGCCGTGGCGAAAAAGATCGATAGCACCACGATGATGCCAAAGATCGCCAGCAGCTTCAGTTCGTTCGGCAAGAAGACGAGCCCAAAGAACGAGAACCGGCCGTTCGACAGGTCGAGCTGCATCGCGGGGCGCCCGCCGATGCTGATAAACGGCAGCAGCGTGTAGACGGCGATTAGCGAGTACGCCACCAGACGCCGCCGGCGCCAAAACGTGCCGCGTGACAGCCTGGGGTAAAGCCACCGCCGGCTGCCGTCGCCCTCCAGGGTAGAGAGGACACGGCCATCGGCTTGCAAGACTGGTAGTTCCGGCCCACTCATCGGATGTTGGACTGGCTTCGGATGGGTTTTGCCGATCAAGACGCGTCTGGCCACGGCGCGATGGCGTCGCCCTCGGGCCCACGCCGGCTCTCTAGGTTCTCGCCCCGCATCGACGCGACGTAGGACGCAACCAGCACCACCTCGGTCGGGTGGAGCCTGCCGCCCCACGCCGGCATCGCCAGGTTGTTGGCCCCATTGGCGATGACCGTCGCAATGTCCGTCGCACTCTTCACGTGCAGGTAGTAGTCGTCGGTCAGGTTGGGGGCGTTGAGCCCTTCGCCGTTCTTCCCGTGGCACGAGGCGCAGTTGGTGGTGAACGCGGCCTTGCCCACCTTGAGCCATTTCGGATTATCGATGAACCGCAGGATGGTCTCTTCGTCGGCAACCAGATCGCCAAGCTCGCCGAACTGCAGCTTCAGGTTGGCGGCCAGCGCCCGCTCATACTGCGCGGCGTGCGACCGCTCCGTCTGCGGCGAGTGGAACCAGAAAACGTACAGCGGCGCGAAAATCACGCTCAGCAAGAACAACGCCGACCACCACGCCGGTGTCGGGTTGTCATACTCTTGGATTCCGTCGTACGCGTGCCCGAGCGTCGAAGCCGGTTCGGCGTCGGCGGTCTTGGCGGCGGCGCCGCTTGTTGCACTGGTTTGGGGTTCCGGCATCGGTCAGCCTCTCGATTAGCAACTGCAGTTCTCACATTCCCCGCACCCGCGGCCTTCGCCCGCCACGGGCAGCAGCGACGCCGCGGCGGCGGCTCGGGGTTCTACCGGCTCGGGGCCGTCCACCAGCGGCAGGGACGACCAACGCTCAACCTGGCGCCGCCGCCGCGTCAACGCCCACACGGTAACGCCGACAAAAATCGCAACAAACATCAGCAGCCCAAACGCGGCGAGCGCCGGCATGCCGCTGTCGGACAAAGCGTTCTTGATCATGGTGATGCGGTCTCCACGGGCAGGGCGGCGGCGATAGAATCGCCACCGGATTGGGGCTCGGCGTGCGGGGTGGCCTGCGGGGCGGCAAGCTCGAGAGCCTCGGCCTCTTCGCCGGCCCGCGGCTCCACAGACTCGGCGCGCTGCCAGGGCGTCTGCGCCTGGCCAAGCCGCTGCAGGTACGCGATCAACGCGATCACCTGCTTGTCGGCAAGGTCGTGCTCGTCTCCGCGGAGGTCGCGGTACGGCCCTTTGTTCTGCCGCACAAACTCAGCGGCGATCGACGCCGCCTGCGTCTCCGCGTCCTGCTTCGCCTTGTCACGCGCTAGGCCGACGTACTCCGGGTAAGGGACGCCCAGC
>JBCCQL010000109.1:0-9020 GCA_039024355.1 Planctomycetota bacterium | reverse complement strand
CGGCTGAGCATCACCGAGCAGCAGGTGGCCAACTTCAAGTTCGACTTCTTAGCCCGCATTAAGACGCTGATCCGCCGCCAAGGGCTGAGCGAGGACGTCTTCCCCGAACTCGGCGAGTGACGCCCGGCGGCAGGCGCCGCCGCCGGCGTCGACTCCGCGGACCACGAAGCAACGCCGTCGCCATCGCCACGAGCAAATCGCCATGAACCCGAACGACGCCGAACACCTCCGGCTGCTGGGCATCTTCCACTACGTCCTGGGCGGCATCGGGGTGCTGCTGTCGTTCTTCCCGCTGATCTACGTCGTCGTCGGCGTCGCCATGCTCAGCGGCGCTTTCGATGACGCCGCCGCGGGCGGCGCGCCGCCGCGTGAGGTCGGCTGGTTCGTGATCGCCTTCGGTGCGTTCTTCATGCTGCTGGGCCTGACGTTGGCCATCGCCATGATCCTGGCGGGCCGGGGGCTGAGCCGCGCCCGCAACCACACGTTGTGCGTCGTGGTGGCCGCCATCGAGCTGCTGGTGGCGCCGCTGGGAACCATCCTGGGCATCCTTAGCCTGGTGGTGCTGATGCGGCCCAGCGTCAAGGAGCTGTTCGACGCCAACAAGTACGGCGGCTACGCCACGCACCCCGCCGACGCCTACGGCTACGCCGCCCCGCCGAACCCCTACGCCGCCGAGGCGATGCCCGGCGCCGGGCCGCCAACACACGGGCCACCGGCGAATGGGCCGCCGGAGCACGGCGGGCGTTGAGGCGTCACGTTTGAGACCGGCCAGGCAAAACCTTCGAGCACACCGGCAGGCAAGGCGACACCAATGACCATCGACCGGATCCGCGAGGCGTACAACGCGGCGCCGTTCAAGCCGTTCAACCTTCATTTGGCAGACGGGCGTTCGATCCCCGTCAAGCACCGCGACTTTATGATGGCCCCGCCCAAGGGACGTAGGGTCGTGGTAGCGCAGCCCGATGGATCGCTCAACATCATCGACCTGCTGCAAGTGACCGACATCGAGCTCGCGCCGCCCAAAAACGGCCGCCGGAAGACCGCCAAGCGGACACGCAAGTAGCCATGCCCACAACGCCCACGCCCGCCGAGCTCGAGGCCTTCCTCGACGAATCGCTGCCGCCCGAGCGGATGGCGGCGATTGAGGACGCGCTGCGCGGGGGCGACGCCACGCTGTCGGCCCGGCTAGCCGAGGTGCGCGGGCGACGCGACGCGGGGCTGCACTCGCTGGGCGCCGTCTGGCGGAGCCGCCGGCTGACGTGCCCCACGCGGGAACAGCTGGGGTCATACCTGCTGGGCGTGCTCGACCCGGGCCACGCCGACTACGTGCGGTTCCACCTGGAGGTGATCGCCTGCCGGCCGTGCCGGGCGAGCCTGGCCGACCTCCAGAGCCGACAATCCACCGCCAGCGATGACGCCCAGCAGGCGGAGGGCCGCCGCCAGCGGTACTTCCAGTCCAGCGTCGGCCGGCTGCGCGACGCGGAAGACGCCTAGCGTTGCTGGCGGGCAGCGGGTGGGCATGACTTGGCGGCGGCGGGCCCTGCCAAATAATGTCGCAGCCCGGCCGACGGCAAACGGGTGGACTGAACCGCCAGCGGTCCCGATACGTAAGCAGGGGGTGATCGCTCAGGCGAAGTAACAGTGGCGCCGCCGCTGGTTTGGCCCGCGAATGACGCGGATGAGCGCGAATCCGCATAGCGTTGAGTTCGGCCTCAGGCCGTAGCTACCGCGTTGTACTAGGCAGCACCGCAGAGCGCTGCGTTTTTCATTCGCGCATATCCGCGTCATTCGCGGACTTTTCGCTTTCCTGCACCAGCTCGAATTATTCGGCTCGAATCTCTCCGGGCGCCTGCAACACGACGCCAACAACCGGGAGCGAACCCACACCATGCTAGCAACCGTCTGCAACACGTTCGCCGAGCTACGGGGACGCAACACGGCGGCCGCGGCCGGGCTGCTGCTAGCGGCTGCCGCGGCCTGCTGCATCGGCTGCGGCGGCAAGGTTGCCTCGCAACTCGACGACGCGGCCGTGCAGCAGCTGCGTAACCGGCTGCTGCTGGCCGAGGAGCCAACCGCCGATGGCACGCCCCTAACCACGCCCGAAGAGCTGCGAGAGCAGCTGGCCGCGGCGGCTGAATCAGCGGCTGATGTAGAGCTCGCCGGCGGGCGGGTGCTGGTCATCGGCCAGGTGGGGGGCGTCCCAAACCCGTGGAAGGAGGCGGAGCCCAACTTCCCGTGGAAGCGGGGCGAGGCGACGTTCTTCCTGGTCGACCCCGCGGCCGCCGACGCCTACGCCGACCACTCGGGCGACGACCCCGACCACGCCGAGACCTGCCCGTTCTGCTCCAAGAACTCGGGCGACTACGCCAAGAGCATCGCGGTAGTGACGTTCGCCGCCCCGGCGGCCACGCCGACCGCCGGCCGCGGGGTGAGCCAAGCGGGCTTCGGCCCTGCTAGCGGCGCGGCGGCGGGCGGTTCGGTCGCGGGAAATGCCGCCGCGGCTATCGACGCCAACAAGCTGCTGCCGATCAAGAAGGGGTCGCTCGTCGTCGTGCGTGGCCGGGCCACGCTGGCCGGCGACCTGCTGGTGATCCAGGCCGACGGCCTCCACGTGCGGCAGTAGAGCCGCGGCGGCGGCTCGCCCCGCAGCCCATCAAAACCCTCGCCCGACAAGGATGTCGCGATGCGTTTGTTCGCTTGCTCGCTGGCCAGCACGCTGCTGGCCGCTGCCCTGCCCGCCGCCACGCCGGGCTTGGCCCACCCGCCCGGCGCCACGCACGCGCCGCCCGCGGCTTCGGCCCAAGCCGAGGAAGACCTGGCGGCGGCCATCAAGCCCGCGCGCCTGAAGCCGGGCGTTGTCCGCCTGCACGTGGCGAACCTGCACTGCAAATCTTGCGCGCGGAAGCTGGCCCGCAAGCTGTACACCACGCCCGGCGTGCTGCGGGTGCGGACCTACGTCGGCAAGAACATGGCAGTCGTCGAGGTGCGGCCCAAGCGGCGGGTAGAGCTCGCTCGGCTGTGGCGGGCCGCCGAGCTGGCGGAGCAGCAGCCCATCGCCCTGCTGGTACGCGACAAGAAGCTGGTCGCCAAAGACCTGGCCGAAGCCCTCCGCGTGCTACGCGAAGAGCTGGCCCAGGCCGGCGCCGCGCGGGCCCCGCGGCGGTAGCCGCGCAACTGCCCTGCTGCCAAGCGGGCACGCTGCGTTGGTGGGCGGCCACGGGGCGTTGGTGGGCGGGCACGGGGCGTTGGTGGGCGGGCACGGGGCGGTTTACGATGGACCCGGCGGCGAGGCGCCCGCACCGCGCCGCTACCCGTTCGCCATTCCGCCGGCCGCTGCCCACCGCCCCAAGCCTTCTGCATGCCGCCCGACCGCACCATGCCCGCCGACGCCCGTCTGGACGACCCCAGCGGCGATGACCCTGCGTTGGGCGACCCTGCATTGGGCGACCCTGGCCTGGGCGACGCGTCGTGGACCGACTTGGCCGGCTACACGGTGGGCGATTACTCGCCCGGCCGCGGCCCGCTGTGGCGCCTGGCGTGGTACTACGCGGGGCTGCTGCTGCTCGAGTCCGGCCTGCTGCCGTTCCGCTCCGTGCCGCCGCTCTTGCTGCGGGCGTTCGGCGCCAAGATAGGCGAGGGCGTCGTCATCAAGCCAGGCGTCCGGGTCAAGCACCCGTGGCTGCTCGAGGTCGGCGACCACTGCTGGATTGGCCAAGACGCGTGGATCGACAACATCGCGCCGGTGAAGATCGGCAGCCACGTCTGTGTGTCGCAGGGCGTCTACTTCTGCACCGGCAGCCACGACCACACGACGCCCCGCTTTGAGCTGGCGGAGCGTCCCATCACGGTGGGCAACGGCGCCTGGGTGGCCGCGCGGGCGACGCTCCTGGCGGGCGTCACCGTGGGGTCGAACGCCCTGGTGGCCGCGGGCTCGGTGGTCACCAAGGACGTGCCGCGGGCGACGATCGTCGCCGGCGTGCCGGCCCGGACCATCGGCCCCCGCAAGCCGCCGCGCACGCCGTAACACCACGCCGGCAGCACTGCCGCAGGCGGGTGGTGCTTCTACCACACCGCGGGGTGGCCGTGGTGCTTTTTTGCTACACCGGGCGTTCGAGAGGGCTCGCGACGCGAAGGGCTTGCGTCCAGCCGTTTGAACGAACCCTGAGGCTCGCCGGACGTAAATGGCAGTGCGGCCGCGGCGAACTTCGACGCCGGGGGTGGAAGCCTGGGTGCTTTGCGGTGTTCAGGAAGTGCATCCGACTGCATGCTCGGGGCGGCGTCGGCACTCCTACGCCGCTTCGTTGACGGGGCTGGCGGCCCCGTTTAAGATACCGCACAACGGTTGGGGAACACCCGCAAGTGCCTATCACGATGAAGCTTACGGCGTCGTTCATGAAGATTCGGCGAGCGGGGCGCCGGGCTATCAGTGGCATCCTCCGCCACCACACGGCGATGCTCACGGGGGATACGCAGCGCGGAATGCCGGGCTGGGACGGGTGACACGCGTCTGGCACCGCGTCCGAGCGGAAAGCTCCGGCGTCACAGCCCCAGCTACCAATAGCAACCGCACGCCACCTAGCCACGCACAGTCGGCAAGCCGCAAGCGAGAGAAGCTGAACCTGCTGCACAACCGGCAACCCGCCGCCTGACGCGGCAAGCTGTGGCACGCAAGCTGCACACTTACCGGCCACACGAAGCCACGACCTCACAGCGCCACGGCCCGACGGGCCCACACCCTGACGGGCCCACCTACTGCATCGGCCCTCATGGGCGACGACGCGAAGCTACGCCGCAGCGCGACACCACAAAGCCCGACACCACAAAGCCCGACACCGCAGCCCGACACCGCGAGCTAGCCCGCCGTTGCCAAGGCTCACCTGACGGACCCGCTGATGCTTGACGCCACCGCACTCTGCTACACGCTGGCCCTCGCCATTGGGCTCCTCGCGAGCCTGGTGGCGACCGGGGTGATGCAGTCGCTCGCGCACCGCGTTGGCTTTATCGACCGCCCCGACGGCGGGCGGAAGAACCACAAGCGCCCGGTCGCCCTCGGCGGCGGCTTGGCGGTGTACGCGGCGATGCTGGCGGGCGTTGGCGTGGCGTATGGGTTCGCCAAGTACCAAGGCATCGACATCCTCAACGCCGCGTCCCTGGGCGGGTACGACCTGCCCATCCTCCGCGGCCTGCTGGTCGCCTCGACTTTGACGGTGCTGCTGGGGCTGCTGGACGACCGCTTCGCCCTGCGGGGCCGCTACAAGCTGCTGGGGCAGGTCGGCATCGCCGGCTACCTGATCTACTGCGGGCTGCAGATCACCCAGGTGGGCGCCTTTGGCGAGGTCCACCAGCTGGGCTGGGTAGGCGTGCCCATCACGCTGGTCTGGATCTTGGGCACCGTCAACGCGATCAACCTGATCGACGGCATCGACGGCTTGGCGTCCAGCGTTGGCGCCGTGCTGTGCCTGACCGTCGCGGCCATCACCGGCCTGCACGGCCACTTTGCCGAGGCGGTGATTGTGCTGGCCCTGGCCGGCGCGCTGCTGGGCTTCCTGCGGTACAACTTCGCCCCGGCCAGCATCTACCTGGGCGACACCGGCAGCATGCTCATCGGCCTGGTCGTCGGCGTGCTGGCCGTGCACACGTCGAACAAGGCGCCGGCGGCCGTGGCCATGGCGGTGCCGTTCGCCGTGTGGTCGGTGCCGATCCTCGACTCCGCGGCGGCGATCCTCCGCCGCAAGCTGACCGGCCGCAGCCTATTTGCCGCCGACCGCGGGCACCTGCACCACTCGCTGCTCACGCGTGGCTGGAGCGTGCCCCAGGCGGCGATGTTCATCACGCTGATCTGCGCGACCACGTGCCTGGCGGCGGTGCTCTCAGTGATGTGGCAGAGCGAGCTGGTGGCCATCGGCATCGTGCTGGCGGTGGTGGTGTTCTTGATCTGCACCAAGACGTTCGGCCACATCGAGTTCTCGCTGATGAGCAACCGCGTCCGCGAGTCGGCCGCCACGTTGTCACGGTCGCGCGCCGCGGCGCCGGTGGCCAAGCAGCGGTCGGTGCAGCTGCAGGGCTCGCGCGAGTGGCAGCGGCTGTGGGCCGCCATGACCGAGGCGGCCGACGACTACTCGCTGGTCAAGATGAAGCTTTCGATCAGCATCCCCCGCCTGCACGAGGTGTTCTACGGGGCTTGGGAATCCGCCACGCGGGGGGCGGCCGACCCGGACAACTGCTGGCGGGTGTCGCACCCGATCTTTGTCCAGGGGCAGAAGGTGGGCGAGGTCGAGCTGCTGGGCTCGCCCGACGCGGCCCGCTCCGCCGGACGCGGCCAGCCGGCCGGCGGTGCTGCGATGGCCGAGCAATCGACGCCCAGCCACATGATCCAGGTGCTGGAATTCCTCGAGCCGATCGAAGAGGACGTGCGTCACATCAGCGAGCAGATCTCGGCCGATCAGGCGCACGCGGTTGCCGACCGGCCTTCGCTGATCCGGGTGCCCGCGCTGGCGGACCCCGCCGCGGCGCCGCACGACCCCGCCGCGGCGCCGCACGGGCCTGCCGCGTTGCCGCAAGAGCCTGCTGCACCGCCCGCGGCGGCCCCCTGACGGCCACCCCCCTGACGGCCAGACCGCGGCCGGGAAAAAGGGTAAACTCTGCCGAGCCGGCGTAGCGTGGTTCGCCGCTCAGAGCCTTTTTGCGTGACGCGGCCGGGGCGACTCCGATCAGAACGGGGCACAACACATGACGACCAGCGAAACCAACCCTGGCACGCCCGCAGGCGGCGCCATCCCCACGGACGCCCGCGTGTTCGTCTCTGGGCACCGCGGCATGGTGGGGTCGGCCGTCGTCCGGCGGCTGGAGCGTGGCGGCTTTACCAACGTGCTCACCGCCACCCGGCACGAGATGGACCTGCGCGACCCCTCGGCGGTCGACGCCTGGTTCCGCGACCAGCGGCCGGAGTACGTGGTGCACGTGGCGGGCACCGTCGGCGGCATCCACGCCAACCGCAGCCGGCCCGCCGACTTCCTGTACGACAACCTGATGATCCACGCCACGGTGCTGCGGGCCGCGTGGCAGACGGGCGTCACGAAGCTGCTTTACCTGGGCAGCAGCTGCATTTACCCGCGGGACTGCCCGCAGCCGATCCGCGAAGAGTACCTGATGACCGGCCCGCTGGAGGCCACCAACGACGCCTACGCCATCGCCAAGATCAGCGGGCTGATGTCGTGCCAAGCGTACCGGCGCCAGCACGGGTGCAACTTCATCTCCGGGATGCCCACCAACCTGTACGGGCCCAACGACAACTTCGACCTCGAGGGCTCGCACGTGCTGCCGGCCCTGATGCGGAAGTTCCACGACTGCAAAACAGCGCTGGAAGCCATCGAGGCGGGCGGCGCCAGCAGCGGGGCGGCCGCCGGCGCCGACGGCGGCGACGCGGGCAACGACGCCGGCAAGGTCACCATCTGGGGCACCGGCTCGCCACGCCGAGAGTTCCTGCACGTGGACGACCTGGCCGACGCCTGCCTCTTCCTGCTGGAGCACTACGAGGACGACCAAACCATCAACATCGGCACGGGCGAAGACCTCACCATCCGCGAGCTAGCCGAGATGATCCGCGAGGCGGTCTGCCCGCAGGCGGAGCTGGCCTTCGACGCCAGCATGCCCGACGGCACGCCACGCAAGCTGCTGGACGTCTCGCGGCTGAACAAACTCGGCTGGCGGCCGCGGATCAATTTGCTAGAAGGGGTGGCCGCCACGTACGATTGGTTCTTGCAGAACACCGGCGTAGCCCGCGGGGTGACGGGCTGACGCGGCGAATGGACGACGGCGCCGCACTTTTTTCCAACCGCCGGGCGCCGCCCGCGCACTGCTTACCCACCCCACTCCACCCAGCCAAGAGACTGTCATGGCGCCCGACACGACGAACATCCCGCTCAACGGCAAGCGTGCGCTGATCACCGGCATCACGGGGCAGGACGGCTCGTACCTGTCAGAGCTGCTGCTGGCCAAGGGCTACGAGGTCTGGGGCATTGTCCGCCGCAGCTCGTCGTTCAACACCGGCCGCATCGATCACCTGTACCAAGACCCGCACGAGAACAACCCGCGGCTGCGGCTCTCGTACGGCGACCTGGCCGACGCGTCCAGCATCAACCGCATCCTCAAGGCGGTGCGGCCCGACGAGATCTACAACCTGGGCGCCCAGTCGCACGTCAAGGTCTCGTTCGAGGTGCCTGAGTACACGGGCGACGTCACCGGCCTGGGCGTCACCCGCATCCTCGAGGCCATGCGCGACCTCGACCTGCCGGCACGCTTCTACCAGGCGTCCAGCTCCGAGCTGTACGGCAAGGTCATCGAGTCGCCCCAGAGCGAGACCACGCCGTTCTACCCCCGCAGCCCCTACGCGGCGGCCAAGGCCTACGCCTTCCACGTCACGCGGAACTACCGCGAGTCGTACGGCATGTTCGCCCTGAACGGCATCCTGTTCAACCACGAGTCGCCCCGCCGGGGCGAGACTTTCGTCACCCGCAAGATCAGCCGCGCCGCGTCGCGGATCAAGCTGGGCCAGCAGGGCACGCTCTACCTGGGCAACCTGGACGCCAAGCGCGACTGGGGCTTCGCCGGCGACTACGTCGAGGCCATGTGGCTGATGCTCCAGGCCGATGAGGCGGACGACTTTGTGGTCGCCACGGGCGAGACCACCACGGTGCGCGACTTCTGCAACTTTTGCTTCAACAAGATGGACCTGCCCCTTGAGTGGGAGGGCGAGGGCGTCACCGAGCGGGGCATCGGCCCCGACGGCCAGGCCCTGGTGCAGGTCGACCCGCGGTACTTCCGCCCGGCCGAGGTCGACCTGCTGCTGGGCGACCCGGCGAAGGCCAAGGCCAAGCTCGGCTGGGAGCCCGCGGTCTCCGTCGAAGAGCTGGCGCACATGATGGTGGAGTCCGACTACGACCTAGCCCAACGCGAGGCGGCCGGCGGCATCGTGCCGAGCTCGTCCGAATAAGCCCGCCCGCGGCCGCGGCCTAGGTTCT
>JBCCQL010000108.1:0-9022 GCA_039024355.1 Planctomycetota bacterium | reverse complement strand
GCCTTGATGTGCGGGTGGGGGTCGTAGTTCTGCAGCTGGAAGTGCTCGTAGCGGAAATCGAACAGCGACGCGACCGACGGCTCCAGCCGCATGGTCGGCAGCGGGCGTGGGTCGCGAGAGAGCTGCAGCTCGGCCTGCTCCAGGTGGTTGGCGTACAGGTGGGCGTCGCCCAGCGTGTGGATGAACTCGCCCGGCTCGAGGCCGGTGACCTGCGCCACCATCATGGTCAGCAGCGCGTAGCTGGCGATGTTGAACGGCACCCCCAGGAAGACATCGGCCGACCGCTGGTAGAGCTGGCAGCTCAGCCGGCCGCGTGCGACGTAGAACTGGAAGAGCAGGTGGCAGGGCGGCAACGCCATCCGCGGCAGGTCGGCCACGTTCCACGCGCTGACGATCAGCCGGCGGCTGTCGGGGTTGGTCTGGATCTGCTCGACGACGTCGGCCAGCTGGTCGATCGCCTCGCCGGTCGGCGTCGACCACGACCGCCACTGCTTGCCGTAGACGGGCCCGAGCTCACCGTCCTCGTCGGCCCACTCGTCCCAGATGGTGACGCTGTTCTCGTTCAGGTAGCGTGTGCTCGTGTCGCCGGCGATGAACCACAGCAGCTCGTGGATGATGCTCCGCGTGTGCAGCTTCTTCGTGGTGACCAGCGGGAAGCCGTCGGCCAAGTCGAACCGCATCTGGTGGCCAAACACGCTGCGTGTGCCCGTGCCGGTGCGGTCGGCCTTGGCGGCGCCCTCTTGCAGGACGCGGCGGATGAGTTCGTGGTACTGCTGCATGCGAACGATGAGCGATCAACGCTGAGCGATCAACAGCGGCTGCGGGGCTCATCGTTGATCGCCCACCGCTGATCGCTTGCGGGTTAGCCTTTCGACATCAGCTCTTCGACCACCTTGGCCAACAGCTGCGGGTCGTCCTGCTGGCGGAGGTGGGCGATCCGCTCCGGCTTCATGCCGGTTTTGGCCAGGGCCTTCTCGATGTACTCCCACTGCTTCTCCCGCTTCTTCCCCTCGGCCAGGTAGAGCTCGGTCACCAGCTCTTGCAGCCGCTGCAGGCCGGAGGCCTCGCGGTTGTCGTAGTAGTTTTTGATGACCTTCTGCTGGTATTTGCTGTACTGGCGTTCCATCGGCTTGGTCGGGGCGGCGTGGTCGGGGAGGCGGGGGAGACAGGCGAATCGCAACGCCGGCACTATAGCGTTTCACGCCCCCCGCCGGCAGGCTACATTGAACCGCAGGCGGCGTCGGGCCTGCTACCCGCCACCTGCCACCTTCCACCTTCCACCTTCCACCTTTGCGCCTGCTCCGTGAAGCAAGTCGTCGCCGTCGTCAAGCCGTTCCTGGTCGAGAAGCTGCTCGACGGGCTCCGGCGTGCGCCGCTCGAGGCGGTGGTGGTCCGCGAGGTCAAGGGCGTGGGCAAGCAGAAGAGCTACCTCGACCAGTACGCCGACAGCGAGTACTCCCACGCGTTCCTGCCCAAGGTCGAGGTGACGCTGTGGGTCGATGACACCCGTGCCGAAGAGGTGCTGCAGAAGGTGATCGAGGTCACCCGCACCGGCCGGATGGGCGACGGCAAGATCTGGGTGATGCCGGCCGAAGCGTACGGCCTGCCGGTCTAGCGCCGGGCGGGTTGCGACTGCGTGCCGGAGAGCGTCGGCAGACGCCACGACACCGCAATTGCGGTGGGCGTTCCAATCGCTTCGCGCTTTTGGCGTCTTCTGCGCCTTCTCGCGGCTAACCCGTCTCGGCGGCGTCGAACAAGCGGCTGAACCGCTCGCGGTTCTCGGCGAAGAACCGGGCCGCCTCGTCCCGCAGCCGCTGCGGCTCGGCGTAGCCCAGCAGGAAGGCCAGCTTCCGCAGGTCGGCGTCGTCGGTGGGCAGCTCGTGGCGGCCTTGGTGGTCCATCAGGCGGATGCGGGCTTCGACGCTCCGCTGGAACCGGTAGCTCTCGGCGAAGTAGTCCGCGTCATCGGCGGCTAAGTGGCCGGCCGCGGCCAACGCTTCAATCGCCGCCAGCGTGCCCGGCGTTCGCACCGACGGGTCGGCGCCGCCGTGCCGGAGCTGCAGCATCTGCACGACGAACTCGGTGTCCATCGTGCCGCCGGGGCCCTTCTTCAGGTTGCGGTCGGTGGCGCTGGCCTCCAGCTTGAGCCGCATCCGCCGGATGGCGCCGGCGTGCTCGGGGCGCCAGGCGGGGCCGAACGCCGCTTGAGAGACGACCGCCATCGCCCGCTCGGCGGCGGCCGCCGTGCCGGTGATCGCCCGCGCTTTGCACAACGCCTGCCGCTCCCACAGCTGTCCCCGGCCGCTGCGGAAGTAGGCCTGCATCGTGTCGAACGATACGGCCAGCGGCCCGTTCTTGCCGGTCGGCCGCAGGCGGGGGTCGATCTCGTACAGCCTGCCGTACGGGCCGATCTTGCTGCCGGCCTTGATGATCCGCTGGCCCAGCTCGCTGAAGAAGTGGCCGTTGGAGGTGGTGCGGCCGGAGTCGCGGCCCGTGGCGAAGGTCGCCCCCTCGGCCTCGAAGCAGAAGATCAGGTCCAGGTCGCTGTGGTAGTTCGGCTCGCGGCCGCCCAGCTTGCCGAGCGCCAGGATGACCAGCTCGCACGGCTCGCCGACGCGGGCGCGGAGCTGCTCGAAGCGATCGGGGTCGGCCCCTTGCAGCTCCGCCGGCGGCGGGCCGATGACGGGCGTGCCGAACTTGCCGACCAGCCGCCCGTAGGCGTCGGCGGCGATCTGCTTCAGGCACGCCTCGGCGGTGTCCGACAGGGCGGCGTGCGTGGCGCGGATGTCGTCCTTGCCCAGGATGTCTCGCACGCCCACCCGCAGGTGCTGGGCGTTCTTGAAGCTGTGGAGGATGGGCTCCGCGTCTTCCGCCCCGCGGGTCAGGTCCGCCAGCGTCTGCCGCAGGGCGCCGCCGGTGGGCAGCTGGTCGACCAGCAGGCTGTCCATCAGCTCGTCGATCATGCCCGGGTTGCTGGTGAGCGTGCCCGCCAGGTACGGGCACGCCGCGCACAGGGTGACGTACAGGTTCAGCGACGGGCGGTTGACGCTGAACAGCTCCCACAGGGCCGCCTTGCCGCCGATCGAGTCGCTCACGCGGGCCAGGTTGCGGAGCGTCGAGTCGGGGTCCGGCGTCGCGGCGATGGCCCGCAGCAGCCGCGGGGCGATAGACGCCAAGAAGTGCCGGCAACGCCGCGTCGACAAGAAGCGGATCTTTTCGGTCGCCAGCTCCATCAGGTTGGCGTAGGCCGCGGGCGTGTCGCGCAAGGCGTGGCGGCCCAGCACCTGCGCGATCCGCTCTGCGGGCGGGTCGGGGTCGTTCACCAGGTCGACCTCGGGCTCGGCCTCGGGGTCGGCGTCGAACGCGTCGTGCAGCAGGTGGTCGAGGATCCGCCGGTTGATGTCGGTCTGCGTCTGGAGCTGTTCGGTAAGCGCTACGCGTGCCGGCCGCCCGTCCTGGGCGGCGTGGCCCATGCGGACGGCCACCTTCTCTAGCTCCGCCTCGGACGCGGGGAGCGTGTGCGTCTGCGTGTCGAACATGATCTGCAGGCGGTGCTCCAGCTTCCGCAGGGCGTTGTAGTTGTCCTCCAGCAGCGTCCGCTCTTGGTGCGTCAGGCAGCCCGCCTCCTCGAGCCGGGCGATGGCCTCCAGGGTGTTACCGGTGCGTACCTCCGGCAGGGCGCCGCCGTTGAGCAGCTGCAGGAATTGGATGACGAACTCGATGTCGCGGATGCCGCCGCGGCCTGTCTTGACGTTCCGCTGGGCGCCGCCGCCGGCCCGCGCGGGCCCGGCGGGCTCGCCGTGCTCAATCCGCCGGCGCAGCGCCCGGATGCCGGCGATGTCCGCCATGCCCAGGTACCGGCGGTAGACCCAGGGCTCGATGGTGCGGAGCAGCCCTTCGCCCAGCGGCAGGTCGCCCGCGACGGGCCGGGCCTTGATGTAGGCCTGCCGCTCCCAGGTGCGGCCCTTCCGGTCGTAGTAGGCCACCATCTGGTCGCGACTCATGCAGACCGCGCCGCGGGCACCGTCCGGGCGGAGGCGGAGGTCGACGCGGTACGCGGCGCCCAGGTCGGTGCTCTCGCCCAGCAGGCGGATCAGGCCCCGCGACAGCCGCTCAAAGAACTCGCGGTTGGCGATCGACCGCCCGCCGTCGGTCTGGCCGTCGGTGCCGTAGAAGAAGATCAGGTCGACGTCGCTGGAGTAGTTCAGCTCGACGCCGCCGAGCTTGCCGAGCCCAAGCACACAGAACCTCGCCGGCTGCCCCCCGGCGTCGCGGGGGACGCCGAACGCCCGCTCCAGCTCCGCCCGCTGGAAGCCGACCGCCGCTTCGAGAATGGCGTCGGCCAGCAGCGACACCTGCCGGGTGACGGCCGATACCGGCTGGCCCCGCACCAGGTCGCCGAAGGCGATACGCAGCGTCTCACGCCGCTTGATCCGCCGCAGGGCGGCCATCGCCGCCTCGGCGTCGGCGAGGGGCGCCAGCTCGGCCGCCGCTTCTTCGACCATCGTCTGCCGCGCGACGGGGCGGCCGTCGGTCGCCCGCAGCGCCTCGTAGCCCGCCGGGTCCTGCACCAGCAGGTCGCTCAGGTACTGGCTGCTGCTGAACAGCAGCAGCAGGTCGGGCGCCGCGTGTGCGTCGCTCTGCAGCAGGGCGGCCGTCGACGCCGGGTCGGGCGCGGCGCAGACGAACCGCTGCAGGTTGTTCCACGCCATGTCGGGGTCGGCCAGCGTAGCCGCGGCGCCGCGGAACCGGTCGCAGAGGCCGCCGAGCACCTCGAGCGGCGCCCCCGCCTGGTGCATGCGCAGCAGGCCGTGGTGGCCGGCGGCCGCATCGGTCAATCGCAGCGACGCGAGCAACTCGGCCGACTGCGCTGGGTCGTCCAGCCGGCTACGCAGAACTTCCGATTGCATGGTTACGCGACGTCCAAGAAGAGTTAACGCCTGCAGCAACCGCCTGAGCCGACATACTACTCGGCACGGCCTCGGCAGAGAAACGGGAATCCGCCAAACCGCGGCATTCGTGACGGCGCCCGTCAGGACAGTTCGTCCGATTCGGCGAGCACCTCGGCCATCAACCCGCTGATCCCGCAATCGGTAGCGAAGCTGCGGATAAACTCTCTCTCGGCGTCGTCCGTTCGCCTAAAAATCGAGCGGAAGTCTTTGCGGCTCTTGTGGCTGCCCTTGCTGACCCAGATGAGCTTGGACAAGGCGGCGTCGGCCCGCGAGGCGATAGGCAGCACCACGCCGGCGAAGATCTCTGCCGGCTGGGAACGGCCGAGTTCCCCGGGGATCATCTCCCTAGCGTAAACATCAAGCTTGAGGCACTCTTCTCGGTCCATCAATTGAAACATGCCCAAGGACTGTACCGAGTTACGGACCTCATCCCCGTCATAGAGAAAATCGGACTCGGCCAAAGAAGCCAGGATGCCGGACAGGCTGTCGAGCGTGGCCTGGTTGTCGATCACTAGGTCGACGTCCTGCGTCATGCGTGGCTCGCCGTAAGCCACGCTTGCGACGCCGCCGGTCAGGTGGAAGCGGATGCCGTGCCGCTTGAGGATCGCCACCAGCTTTTCGACAGTTGCTTGAAAGGCCTCAGGCGGGAACACCGTCTAGCTCTCGCTGGATGACTGCCTTGGCCTTCTCGTCCGTGGAGTAGACACGCTGCGCTACCTGCCACCGCAGCCGCTGGGGCGACCGCGGGCCCTGCTCTGCAAGGATCTGGCGACTGATGGCCGCGCGGGCCCAGGCGGCCATCTCCGCCGATCGCCGCACCCGCTCGGCCGGCGTCATAGCGTCGATCCGCCGCTGATACTCCGCCTCAATGAGCGACACCGGCTGGCTCCTTGGACAGCGTGAAGACCTCCGGGCCGACGTGCTGCGTCTCGACGACGCCCTGCAGGGTGTGGGCGTTGGCCTCAAAGATGAGCACGCCCAGCGTCTGGCCGATCTGCCGGCGGGCGCCGTCGAACACCACGATGCGGTCGCACATGGTGCGGCCGGTCAGCTGCAGCCGCTCGGGGTGGGCGCCCCCCTCGGCGGCGGCGGCCGCCTTCTTGCTGGGGCCCTCGACCAGCACCTCGACACGCCGGCCCAGGAAGGCCTGGTTGTCCGCCTCGCTGATCTCGTTCTGCAGCTGCAGCAGCTCGTTGTTGCGGCGCCGCTTGACCGCGTCGGGCACGTCGTCGGGCAGCCGGGCGGCGCCGCGTGTGCCGGGCCGCTCGCTGTACTTGAAAATGAAGCTGTTCTTGAAGCGCGACTCCCGCACCAGGTCCATCGTCTGCTGGAAGTCGGCGTCGGTCTCGCCGCTGAAGCCGACGATGAAGTCGCTGCTCACCGCCACGCCCGGCACCCAGTCGTACGCCCGGGCAAGCATCTCGCGGTAATCGCCGACGGTGTAGCCCCGCTTCATCAGCCGCAGCTGCGTGTCGCTGCCGTGCTGGGCGGGCACGTGCAGGTACTTGCACATCTTGGGCAGGTCGCGGACGGCGCCCAGCAGGTCGTCCGTCATGTCCTTCGGGTAGTTGGTGACGAACTTGATCCGCGTGATGCCCTCGACGTCGTGCAGGGCGGTCAACAGGTCGCTGAACCGCCACTTGCGGCCGCCCTCCTCGTGCCGCCAGCTGTTGACGGTCTGCCCCAGCAGGGTGATCTCTTGGCAGCCCTCGCCGGCCAGCTGGCGGGCCTCGGCCAAGATCTGCGAGGGCGGCCGGCTCTGCTCCGGGCCGCGCACGCTGGGCACGATGCAGTACGTGCAGAACTTGTCGCAGCCGATCTGGATACGCACGTACGCCTGGAACGGCGTCGGCCGCATGGTGGGGTCGCGCAGCGGGTCGAACGACTCGTGGCTGCGCTTGATGGTCTCGCGCTTGCCGTCCTTGCGGCCCAGGCTGACCTCCATCCGCTGCCCGCCGGGCCGCTCACGCGCCTCGCGCACCAGCCGCGGAACCTGGTGCAGCTGCCCGGGGCCGACCACGATATCGACGTACGGCGCCCGGTCGAAGATCAGCTTCTGGTCCTTCTGGGCCATGCAGCCCAGCACGCCGATCACCTTGTCGGGGTTGGTCCGCTTGGCGTCTTTCAGGCGGCCCAGCGCGCTGTAGATCTTGTCCTCGGCGTGCTGCCGGACGCTGCACGTGTTGAACAGCACGGTGTCGGCCTCGGCCGCGGCGCCCGTGAGCTCGTAGCCCTCTTTGCGGAGGCTGGCCACCACCAGCTCGGAGTCGAGCAGGTTCATCTGGCAGCCAACGGTTTCGATGTAGAGCTTTTTCAAGAAGGGCTAGGGGAGGTTGGCTGTTGGATGTTGGCTGTTGGCGATTGGCTGGCGGCGGCTAAGCGGCTTCTTGCTTCTTTTTCCTCTTGGCTTCGGCCCGGCGGCGTTGCTGCTCGGCGGCTAGCTGCTGGCGGACCTCTTCAATCAGCCGGTTCCGCCGGGCCCGCATCAAGCCGGTGAGCGAAGAGACCGCGATCACCACCGCCAGGGCGGCGATCAGGGCGTCGTAATGGTCGAGTCCGGTCACGCCACGCCTCCTTGCTGGCAGGCCTGGAGTTTAGCAAGCCGCCGCATGCCGCCGCGAGGGGGATTCGGCCATTGCCCGCTAGCGTCAGCCCCGCGCGACGTGGCGCCCGGCGCCGGGCGTTGCGGCCATTAGCCAATCGCCATCAATCGCTCGACGCCAGAAACGCGTCGCCCACGCCGAGCGGGGCGCCCCGCAGCCAGTCGGCGGCGCGCATCCGGCGCTTGCCGGCGGGCTGCAGTTCGAGGACCTCTAGCGCGTCGCCGCCGGTGGCCACCACCAGCCGCTGGCCCGCTTCGAGGATGGCGCCCGGCGCGCCGCTGCCGGTGGTGACGGCCACGCGGTCGATGTTGAGCCGCTGCGGCCGACCCTTCGCGTCGCGGTAGAAGGTGTAGGTGCGTGGCCAGGGCTGCAAGCCCCGCACGCGGTTTTTGATCGAGGGGGCGGCCAGAGACCAGTCGACCAGGCCGTCCGCCTTCGCCAGGCGGGGCGCCTTGGTGACCAGCGACTTGTCTTGCGGCCTGCCCCGCGGGCCGCCGGCCGCCAGCTGCTCAACAACCCGAACCGCCAGCGGCGCGCCCAGCTCCGCCAATCGGTCTTCGAGCTCGCCGGCGGTCTCTTCGGGGTCGATCGGCGTGGCCACCGTGCCCAGCACCGGGCCGGCGTCTAGGCCGGGCGTCATGTGGATGACCGTGGCGCCGGTCTCCGCGTCGCCGCGGATGACGGCCCACTGCACCGGCGCGGCGCCGCGGTGCCGCGGAAGCAGCGAGCCGTGCAGGTTCACCCCGCCCAGCCGGGCCGTCTGCAGCGTGGCGTCCCTGAGGATCTCGCCGTAGTCGCAAACCAACAGCAGGTCGGCCTGCAGTTCGCGCAGCCGCGATTGGCTGTCGGCGGAGTTGACGGTCGGCGGCATCCAGACCGGCAGGCCGAGCGACTCGGCCGCCAGGCGGACCGGCGCGGGCGGCTCGCCCCGCTTGCCGTGCGGTGGTCGGCAGACCACCTGCGCGAGGTCGTGCCCAGCCGCGGCGAGCGCCCGCAGCGTCGGCACGGCGAACGGCCCGGTGCCCATCATCACCAGCTTCATCGGCATTCCTTACGCGTCCGGCCAGCGGAGCAGTTCGCCGGCGACGGGGATTTCTTTCCGCGGCAGGATGATCGTGCCCAGGCCGTCGCCGCCACCAACCGCCATGCCGCGGCCGGCGTGGTACTCGATGACGGTCAGGGCCGCCATGCCGGCGTCGAGCAGGTCCTTGGGCCCGGGCGAGAAGTCGCCGCACAGCAGTTCTAGCCGCACTCCGCTTGCCCCATCCAGCTGCCGGTACGACGCGCTGGGGAACACCTCGTAGACGGCGTCGCCCAGCAGCTCGGCGCCCCGCTCGAACAGGGCGAAGCCTAGCCGCATCCAGGGCGGGGCGGCGGCGGCCAGGGGCGTCCACTGCGGCCTGGCCAGCCGGGACGAGGCGATCACCACCTCGCAGTGCCGGCCGATCATCGGCTTCTCGGCCGGCG
>JBCCQL010000107.1:0-9083 GCA_039024355.1 Planctomycetota bacterium | reverse complement strand
TCCAGGTGGTGTCGATCAGCAGCAGCGGGAACGGCGGCTTGGCGGGGTAGAACGCCTTGCGGGCCAGGTGCAGCATCACGCACGAGTCTTTGCCCATCGAGAAGAGCATGACCGGGCTCGAAAACTCGGACACCACCTCGCGGATGATGTGGATCGCCTCGGCCTCAAGCTGCTTGAGGTGCGTCAGGTTGTAGGAAGAGGTCATGCGTGCCAGAGGAGGGCAGAGGGCAGAGAACGGAGGGCGGAGAACGGGGGGCAGAGGAAGGAGGTCAGGCGGAGGTGGGCCGAACGAGCGGTGGGCGGAAGGACGGGCCACGCCGGCAGTCTAGGCGGCCGTACGGCTGGCAGTGGGCTCGATGCGGCGAGAGCGTTGTCGCGGGCGGGCGGCGGCGTGGGCCGCGGCGGCGCTACCACGGCAAGCCGCCATGATCGTTGCCACGCCGCGGTGCGTCTAGTGCTGTGAGACGGCCGCGGGCCGAAGCGGCCTCAGCGGCTCCCCGGCTTGGGCCCGGAAGCTTTGGACCTCGCCGCCGAGACCGCGTGCCCGGCGACGCCCGCCGCCACGCACGCCAGCCCCGCGCCGAAGAGCAGCCGCCGCAGCCACGGGCCCTGCTGCTGGGCGGCTTCTAGCTTTTCTGTCAGCTCGACGAACTCGATCTGCTTGTCACGAAGCTCCCGCTGAACGTCCGGCGTCATGCTGCCCGTGCCCGCCTGGCCGGAGAGCTCGTGCAGCCGGTCGGCCGTTTGGCGGTACCGCTCGGCGTCGTCGGCCGTGTACGCCGAGGCGTTGATCGGCCCCACCGGCAGCAGGTACGACGCGGCCAGCAGCACCAGGCCGGTCAGCATGGCGGCGGGGGAGAACATGCGTTAGCAGCCGGCGTGAGGGGAAGGCTTGCGGCGGGTCGGTCGGGTTTCGCCTGCGGGGCGGCTGTGTGCGACGCGGCTGTTTGCGACGCGGCTGGGCAGACCGGCGTGGCGATCACTCGGCGTAGATCTCGTCGGGGCTTATCGCGGTGTCCCGGATGCCGATCGCCAAGCCCATCGCAACGGGGTCGATCGCGTTCGGCAGAAAACCGACGTGGCCGTCCAGGTAGTTGGCGTACACCCCGCCCGCGTGCTGGCTTCGCGGCGCGGACGAGATGTACCCCGCGAGGCCCAGGGGCCAACGCCACCGCGTGCAGGGCATCCCCTCCAGCTGCGACTGCGCCAACGCCTCTGGCGCGCACTCTACCAAAACGTCCTGGGCGAGGCCGACGTTGTTCGGTATCTGCGCGTCGCGGGCGAGCCGCCCGTCGGGGCGGAACAACGCAAAGTAGCCCCGCCCCTGGCGGTTGTGGTGCACGTCCATGGCCAGCAGCGATGCCCCGTTCCAGGGCAGGGCCCACACGCCGCGCTCGTCCCGCGTGTTGTCCAGCGTGCGGACCTCGGCCATGGCGATGGTTTGCGACAGCCCGTCCGTGACACGGCTCGTCGGCTGCCCGTTCGCGATGAAGGCGCCTGGGTAGAGCGCCTGCAGGTCGAGGTGGAAAGGCGTCGCGTACGCGGCGTAGTTGCCTTTGGCGAAGCGTCTGCCCGTGGCGCCAGAGCCTCCGCCCAGCGGCGGCTGCGGGGTGGAGGCCGCCGGCGCCGGGTACTCGTAGAAACGCCCCTCGGCCGCGTCGCTGGGGCAGGCCACCGCGGCCAGAAACACCGCCTGCGGGTCGCCCTGTTGATCGAGCATGCCGCGGCTCACATCAAACCGGTCGGCCAGCACCGCTTCTTCCATGTAGGGCAGCAGCAGGACGGCCCAGCCGATCATCGGCCCGCTGCGCTGGTCGAACACCTCATACGGCCGGCCGGCGAAGGTGCGGATGGTGGCGCCGACAATCCCCGAAGGCGGCAGCCGGTTGTTGGCGGCGGTGTAGTTCTGCGTCGCCAGGCCAAGCTGCTTGAGGTTGTTCTGGCACGTCAGCCGCCGGGCCGTTTCTCGCGCCTGCTGCACGGCCGGCAGCAGCAGGGCGATCAGCACGCCGACGATCGAGATCACCACCAGCAGCTCCACCAGCGTAAACCCACGCCTGCAGCCGCCCGCCCGCCGTGTTGCGTGGGCGGCCCGCCGTGCAGTCGCGTGGCTAGGGTCTTGTTGAACTGCGGGACGCATGAGGATGGCTAGGCAGCTACGCAGGTAGCGGAAGGCGAGGCCCGAAGAGCAGACAGGCAGAGCAGGCAGAGAAAGCAGACGAGTAAGAGAGGGCAAACAAGCCGCCGTGCCAGCGGGTGCGAAATCGGGCGGTATGCTCGGGGTTGCGGCGAGACAGGGTTCGGCGGAGCCACCGCCCCTCGGGGGATTCGCACTATACACCGCGATTGCCTCCGTCCACAGATTTCGCGGTCCACAGGTTTTGCGTTCCGAGCAGCAGCTAGCGAGCTCCGCCCGCCGTTGGGGCGTCAGAGCGCTAGGGCGTCGGGGCGTGGCCCCCTCGGGCGTGGCGTCACGGTACCACCCCATCGCCCGCGGGGCGGTGAACCAGTAAACTCTGGCAAGCCGAAAGCGGCAGGCGACGCGGCAACCCGGCTTCCGGCAGCGAGCGTTCGGCCCGTAACACGCGAAGGCCCGTGGAACCAGAAAGGAAGCGACACGAGCATGACCAGCACCCTCCGCCGAACTGTGGTCCGTTTGGCAGCCGCCGGCCTGCTGGCCGCCGCCGCCGTGGCGTTTCTGCCGCCACTGCAGGCCGTGACGGCACAGAACCCGCCGGCTGCCGAGATCCCCCCGCCCGCCGCGATTGGCACGCCCGCCGCAAACGGCACGCGTGCCGCGGCGCCGCCGCTTGAAACGTTCGAGCAGCAGGTCAGCTACACGCTGGGCTTGAACGTCGGCAGCAATTTTCTGGCTCGCAACATCCCTGTTCAGATCGACAGCTTGGTGGCGGGCATCACCGACGCGCTGGCCAGGGCCCAGCCCAAGCTCACCGACGCGCAACGCATTACCGTGATTCGGCAGCTCGAGCAGCGGCTTCAAAGGGAAGCCAGGCAACTGATGGCCGCCAACCTGCAACGCGGCAAAGCCTTCCTGGCAGCCAACGCCAAGAAGCCCGGCGTGCAAACAACGGCCAGCGGCCTGCAGTACAAGGTGCTCGCTCAGGGGACGGGCCCGTCCCCCAATGCAAGCAGTGTAGTGAAGTGCCACTACGAGGGGCGCCTGCTCGACGGCACGGTTTTTGACTCCTCGTACGCACGCGGCGAGCCCACCTTGTTCCCGCTGGGCCGGGTCATCTCGGGTTGGACCGAGGCGGTGCAGCTCATGAAGGTCGGCGGCAAGTGGGAGCTCTACATCCCCGGCGACTTGGCGTACGGCCTCGAGGGGCAGCCGCCATCGATCGGCCCCAACCAGACGCTGCTGTTCACCATCGAGCTGCTCGGCATCGAGCAGTAGCCGCGGCGCCAACCCCGGCCTGCCTTTTTCCGCGGGGCCAGCCTCGCAATCACAAACCCGAACGACCCCAACGAAAGAAGCACCGATGGCCAGCGCAAAGGAGCGTGGCGAAGCCTTCCTCGCCGAGAACGCCAAGGCTGACGGCGTGCAGGTGACCGACTCCGGCCTGCAGTACCGCGAGATCGAGCCCGGCAGCGGCGAGCCCCCCAAGCTCAGCGACACCGTCCGCTGCCACTACGCGGGCACGCTGATCGACGGCGCCGAGTTTGACAGCTCGTACAGCCGCGGCCAGCCGGCCGAGTTCCCGGTCAGCGGAGTCATCGCCGGCTGGACCGAAGCGCTGCAGATGATGAAGCCGGGCGCCAAGTGGGAGGTGTTCTTGCCCAGCGACATCGCCTATGGCAGCCGCGGCGCCGGCGGGGCCATCGGGCCGGACGAAACGCTGATCTTCACGATCGAATTGCTGGCGGTGGTCTAACTCGCTCGGCCGCTCAGCCCCTCTCCCGGCTCCGTCGCACACACCCCATTCTACCGGTCGGGCAGGATGGCCGCCGGCGGAGCGTGGCTGGCTACAGCAACCCTCACCCGGGTGCATGGCGCGCGTCGCGGTGGCCCTCTGCCGGCTCTGCCCGGAGCGGAGTTGGTGCAGACTTCGCGTCGGCTTCGCCGTGCTGCGGACGCGGGACGGACGTCGGCACAGTTGGCCGTAAAACTTCGCCCTAATCGCCTATTTTCTGCTTCCAAGCCCAACTAGCGCGAGCTATTCTGGCTGCGTGTTGGGGCGGCGGGCTAGCCGCAATCGTGCTTTTCAGCGGAGCAAAGCCCGCGAGCAGTCAGGTCACGCTGGCGTTAGGCAACCGCGGTGTAGGCCGGTAGATCGCCCTAAATCGTGCCATTGCTTGACCTTGTTGACGCACGGCAGAGAACCAATAAAATCCGCCCAAAGTATCCGGGTATCGCACAAGCCCCACATTGCCAGGCGGCACGCCGGCCGCAGATAGCGAAGCCGGCACACGATTCGAACTCTTTACCCCTTTTTCGCGACGGAGGACACCTTGATGCGGCTTAACATTTTCGCCCTGCTGCCGGCATTCGCCCTGCTGGCAGCAACCATGGGCACGGCAGAGGCGGGCTGCGGCTCGTCGTGTGACGACGGTTGTGGCAGCGCGGCCGCCTCGGGCTGCGGCGGCGGGGCGATGGCCTCGTCCGGCTGCGGCGGCGGCATGGTCTCCTCCGGCGGCGCCATGATGGCTTCCGGCGGCGCCGGCTGCGGCCCAGCGATGGTGACCCGCACGGTCTACGTGCCCACCTACGTCACGGAGATGAAGACCGTCACCTCCACCGAGTACACCACCGAGCAGCGTGAGCGGACCTACACGGTCTACAACCGCGTGCCGGTGACCGAGGAGAAGACCCGCACCTACACGGTGATGGTCCCCGAGACCAAGACCAAGACGGTCGAGTACACCGTCATGACGCAGGTGCCCGAGGAGAAGACCTCGGAGTACACCGTCATGGTTCCGTACACCGAAGAGGTTGAGCAGACCTACACGGTGATGGAGCAGGTGCAGGAAGAGAAGACGGCCGACTACACCGTCATGGTTCCTGTCCAGGAAGAGAAGACGGCCGAGTACACCGTCATGGTGCCCAAGAGCGAGGTCCGCACCTCCGAGTACACCGTGCAGGTGCCGTACACCGAGCAGGTCGAGCAGACCTACACGGTGATGACGCCGACGTACGAGGACAAGGTCTCCACCTACATGGTGCAGGTGCCGTACACCGAGCAGGTCGAGCAGACCTACACGGTACAGGTCCCCTACACCGAGGCGATGACCGGCAGCCGCACCGTGACCAAGCGTGTCCCGGTGACCACCTACCGGACCGTGACGGTCAACACCGGCCGCTACGAGACGCAGATGGTTGAGGTTGCGGCCAGCGGCTGCGGCGGCGGCTCGGCCATGGGCTCGGGCGGCGGCGGCTGCGGCAGCGGCTGCGGCAGCGCGGCCAGCAACTGCGGCGGTTGCGCCCCGGCCTGCGGCAGCGGTTCGGCCTGCGGCGGCGCGGCCACCAAGACGGTGTGCCGCCGCGTGTACGTGCCCGGTTGCGAGACCCGGCAGGTGCCGGTCACCACGTACCAGTGCGTCACCGAAGAGGTGCCGTACACCTACAACGTGACCAAGTACACGACCGAAGAGCGGACCAAGACGGTCAACGTCACGAAGATGAAGAGCGAAGAGCGGACCAAGACCTACAAGGTCTGCAAGATGGTCCCCGAGACCAAGACCAAGACGGTCACCGTCACCAAGTACAAGCCCGAGACCCGTACCCGGGAGTACACGGTAACGACCTGCGTGCCCGAGACCCGCACCCGGACCTACATGGTCACCAAGTGCGTGCCCGAGACCCGCACGCGGACCTACATGGTCACCAAGTGTGTACCGACGACCAAGACCAAGACGGTCTCGGTCACGAAGTACAAGCCCGAGACGAAGACCAAGACCTACACGGTCATGAAGAGCGTCCCGGAAACGAAGACCAAGGAAGTGACTTACACGGAGATGGTGCCGACCGAGAAGACCGACACCTACACCGTGACCACTTACCAGTGCGTGCCGGAGCAGAAGACCTCGACCTACACGGTCCAGGTCCCTGTGACCGTCACGAAGGAAGTGCCGGTCTCGGTCTGCAAGATGGTGGCCACGCAGGTCACTCAGGCGGCCGGCTACAGCGCCGGTGGCTACGGCGGTTCGGCCGGTGGTTGCGGCGGTTCGGCTTCGGCCGGCGGCTGCGGCGCCCCCGCCGCTTCGGGCTGCGGCTGCAACTGAGCGGCTGCGTCTGATGCTGCTGCGTCTGGCGTGATAAGGTAACCCACAGCGGGCCGGGGTCGTGCGAGAGCCCGGCCCGTTTTTCATGCGCGGCCCGCTCGCCGCGGGCCGGGCCGCTGCAGCCACGCCGCCGGCCGGCGGCGTCTGCCCTTGCCTCGCCGCCCGGGCGTTGGCTACAAGCCCGCCGGCTAGGCCGCCGGGGCGTGCGGCCAGCGTTTTGCGGTCTTTCGGCTTTGGAGAAGCATGGCTCGTTGCCTCGGACACGCGGTGCTTACGAGGGTGCTGCCGCTGGCGGCCGCGGCTGCGGTGATGGCGCCCGCAGCGGCTTGGTCGCAACCGGGCGGTGTGCCGCCCTACCCCTCGACCGGCTACGGTGCGCCGCCGCCCCTGCTGGCGCCGGCGCCGCCACCGCCAATGCCAGAGACGGGCGTGCTGCCCAGGCCGCCAACGGTGCTGCCGCCGGCCACCGGTCAGCCGTTCTACGCGCCGGGCCCCGCCCCGGCGCAGCCCGCTTCATCACCGCCGCCGGCTGCACCGCCGGCGGTGGTCGGCAGCCCGCCGCTCCCTGGCAGCCCGCCGCCCCTCGGCAGCCCGCCGCTGCCCGCCCCGGTGGAAGTCCTGCCCCCGCCGGGTTCGGCGCCGCCCGTCGAGGCCGCGCCGCCTATCGCGCCCCTCGCAGCTCCGGCTGCCCCAGTCGGCGCCACGCCCACGGTGGTCGAAGACGCAGCGGCCGCCGAGGGCGTTGCCGAAGCGATCGAGGAGGAGCCGCCCGCCCGCTGGTACCAGCCGATTTACTGGTTCGGCCCGGCGCCGTGGGACAGCGGCTTCGAGCTGGGCATCAACGGCTCGACCGGCACGAGCGATACGCTGAGCATCCGCACGGGCGGCTACATCAAGCGGGAGACCGACCGCAACAAGGTCGACCTCAGCCTCTACTACAACAAGACCACGGCCAACGGCGAAGAGACCCAGAACAACGCGATCCTAAAGGCCCGCAACGACCGCGACATCGGCCAGCTGCCGTGGAGCGTGTTCCTGATGACGCAGGTCTTCTACGACGAGTTCCAGGCGTTCGACCTGAACGTGAACGTCAACAGTGGGCTTGGCTTCAAGGTGTTCGACGAGGAGTGGGTGAAGCTGCGGACCAGCATCGGCGCCGGCGCCTCGCGGGAGTTCGGCGGCGCCGCGGACCGGTGGGTGCCGGAGGCCCAGTTCGGCCTCGACTGGGAGCAGCAGATCTCGCCGACGCAGAAGTTCTACGCCGGGGTCGACTACTTCCCGGAGTTCGAGGACTTCGGGTCGTTCCGTGTGGTCTCCGACATGGGGCTCGAGATCGAGCTCTCCCGGCCCTCGAACGTAAGCCTGAAGCTCTCGGCCACCGACCGGTACGACAGCTCGCCCGACGGGGTCCGCCCGCACATCACCAACTACTCGGTGCTGCTGCTGTGGAAGCGGTAGCGTCGTGCGCCGCTCAGGGCCACGCGCTGGGCCCCGGTCAGTGCCCCGCCTTGGGCGCCTTGCCGGGCGGCGCCGCGGGGCGGTAGCATCGCCGGACGCGGGGCCGCGGTGGGGCCGGCCCGGCGGGGTCCGAAGCGAACCGCGCGAGCCGCTAAACCGTGTCTAGCCTGGCCGACCTGCAGCGTGTGCTCGACGCCGAGATCCCCATGTGCGGGCAGATGGGCGTGCGGGTTCTAGGCTTGGCCGGAGACGCCGACGCGGGCGGAGGCGACGCCGGGGAAGACGGCGCGGCGGGCGGGCTCGCGATGGCGATGCCGCTGGACCGCAACCGCAACCACCAGCTGACCGCCTTCGCCGGCAGCCTGAACGCGCTGTGCACCATCGCCGGGTGGGGGGCCACCTACCTGCTGGCCGGCGAGGCCCGCCGCGACGGGGCGATCGTCATCCTCCGCAGCTCGATCAAGTACCACCGCCCGGTCGAGTCGCCCAGCGTGGTCGCGCGGTGCACGCCGCCGGCGCCCGACGCCCGCGACTACTTCCACGAGATGCTGCGGGCCAAGGGGCAGGCCAAGCTCGACCTGGCGGTCCAGATCGCGGCGCCCGGCCCCGCCCAAGAGCGGCCGGCGGTGGCCTTCCAGGGCTCGTACGTGGTGACGCTGCCCGGCTCGGATGCGTGACGCGGCTGGGCACGCCCCGCCGTAAGCCCGCCAGCTGCGCCGCGTCAGTTCATCGAGCGGTCGCACTGGATGTAGTAGTAGACGTCGCGGTACTTCACGACCGGCCGCTCGTACTTCAGCGGCACGCGGATCTCGCACGGGTGGAGCTTGCGGAGCCGCTTGGAGCCCTTCTCTTCGTAGCACTGCCCGCCCTCGCAGCCGCCGCGGCGGAACGGCTCGCTGGACTCGAAGCAGCGGTACAGCACCGCCCGCTCCTCGACCTCGACAGTCTCGTAGCCGATGCACGGCTCCTTGACGCAGACGACGCACCGCTGGTCGATGGTCGGGTCCATCGGCTTGGCGTAAGAACGCCACAGGCGGCACCGCGGGCCGGGGGCTTGGCCGTCGCACGCGCAGTTGATGTACGCGGGCGGGGGCTCGATCTCGGGCATCCAGGCGCTGGACGTGGCGTCGCACGACGGCAGCCAGCCGCCGGTCCGCTGGTCGTAGGTGGCCACGGGCTGGGCGGCGTACTTGGCGGTGACGCGCTCGGCGGAGTCGGCGTCGGCGTCCCCGTCGGCGTCGGCGCCGCTGGGCCGGTTGCCCCGCGCGTCGGCGGCCGGGCGTGCGCTGGACCCGGGCAGGTCACCTTCTTCCAGGCGGGGGGCCGCCGTCCCGCGCCGGTCGGCTGGCGGCGTGAGGACCGATTCGCCGATGAGGTCCGTACCC
>JBCCQL010000106.1:0-9140 GCA_039024355.1 Planctomycetota bacterium | reverse complement strand
CCGCCACGGCCGGCTACCTGTGGCGGCGATGCCGCGGGCACTCTGTAACGGCGGCGCCGCATGGCGGCGTCCGATGGCAACTTGTAGCGGCGGGTGCGGCCCCGGGTGCAGCGGCGGCAGCGACGCGTTCGATGGAGCGACCATCGGAACGCTGCACCGTCGGTCGATCCCATCCACAACGCATGACGCACAAGAGCAGGCCGCCGGGGGTCGCGTGGAGGCTTCCGCTGGCGGCGGTCGTAGCGGCGGCGTGCGTGGCGGGCGTCGCCGGCATCTGGCTCCCGGCGCCGCACGAGCAGGCGACCTTCCGTGTGGTGCTCACCGGGCCACGGCTGCCGAACCCGGCGGTGGAGGCCGCGGCGCTGCGGACGGCGGCGCGTTCGGCCGGGGCCCTGCGGCTGCGGCTGGACTCCACCGGCCCCGGCATGGCCGCCGAAGTGACGTTTGCCGGCTCCGCAGAGCATTGCCGCGATAAGGCACAGGCGTTCGCACGGGCGGCCGCCGCAGCAGGCCGCGCGGCGCCGATCTCAGACGAAGAGCGTCGCCAGATGCTGTACCGGCTCGAGACGCTGCTCGCCGAGCGCGAGCACCAGAGCCTTGCGGCCGGCGCCGCCGACGCCGAGTGGCAAGCGCTGGCCGAGGCGCGGGACCTGCTGCTGATGCGTGGCGGCGCTCTGTGGACGGCGTCGGTGGGCGAGGCGGTTGTCACCAGCAGGCCACCAGGCGGCCTGCAGATCTTCCTGCCGCGGGCGTTGCTGCTGGTGGTTCTTGCGGCTGCGTGCGTCCGGCTGCTGCACCGCGTGCCGGTGCGGACGGTCGATACGCCACGCGACGCTTCGGCCGTGCTGGCGGTGCCCGTCGAGGCGTCCGTCGAGTTACCCGCTACGCGCCGGGACGCGGCGTGAGCGTCGCGTGCCCGCCGGGCCTTTGTGGTGGAGCGGGCCGCGCGGTCGTGCCGATCAAACGGACGGCCGACTCAAGCAACGGGCACGGATCGGGCTGCGCCCGGCCGCCGCCAAGGGCCCTGTGCCCCTCGAGACGCCGGCCTGCCATCGTAAAGCAAGGACACCGCTATGAGCCTGCAGGGTTCGCAAGACGCCCGCTCTACCCCCATGCCGCCCGTGCGGGCGTTCCCTTCGGTGCCGTGCGTCGAGCTGTATTTCCCCGGCAGCTCCGCCGAGGAATGCCGGACGCGGATGCAGCGGTGCTTAGAGCGGGGCGATGGGCCCGCCATGCTCGTCGGCGCGCCGGGCATCGGCAAGTCGCTGCTGATGGCGGTGGTGGCGCGGGCCGTCGCGGAGCAGCAGGCGGTGGTCTCGATCGCCAGCACCCAGCTGTGCACACGCCGGGCTTTGCTGCAGGCCATCTTGTTCGGCTTGGGGATGCCCTACCAGAACCGCGACGAGGGCGAGCTGCGCCTGGCCCTGGTCAGCCGGCTGAACGACCCGCAGGCGAGCCCGGCGCCGGTTGCCCTGCTGATTGACGAGGCCCAGTCCCTGCCGGTCCGCCTGCTGGAAGAGCTCCGCATCCTCAGCAACGTGCAGCGCGGCGGCGAGTCGCTGGTGCGGATTCTGCTGGCGGGTTCTCAGGCGCTTGAGGAGCGGTTCGCCTCGACCGAGCTCGAGACCTTCAACCAGCGGCTGGCGGCCCGCTGCTACGTGGCGCCGCTCGACTACGGCGAGACCCACCAGTACGTCCGCGCCCACGTGGCGGCCGCCGGCGCCGACCCGGATCGCCTCTTCACGGCCGAGGCGTTGGACTCGGTCTACAGCGCCAGCGACGGCGTGCCGCGGCTGATCAACCAGGTGTGCGACCGCGCGATCTACATGGCGGTGGAGCGTGGCGCCGGCGTGGTCGACCACACGCTGGTGCAGCACGCGTGGTCGGACCTGCATCAGCTGCCGGCGCCTTGGCACAGCCCAGAGCCGACGCTGCCCGCTCCGGAGTCGGACGTTGTCGAGTTCGGCGTGCTCGCCGGCGGCGGCGGCGACCACGCCGCTACAGAGCCGTTCACCGCCGGCGACGCCGTGCCGCAACAGCCCCTGCCGGTCGTAGGCGACTGGAACGCCGACGCGGGGCTCGAAGCGATTGCCACGGGGGCTGCACCGACCGAAGCCGCCGAGGAAGCGGCAACGCCGGACGCAGCCGCTGGCAGTGGTCCGGTTGCCAACGATACGCCAGGTGACACCGCGGCGGCCGAACCCGTTGCAGGAGGAGCGACCGGAGCCTCGGCGACGCCCGCGGCCGACGCCGGCGTGGGGCAGCCGATCAGCACCGAAGGCGAGCCGGGCCGAGACGGCGACACCCACCGGCACGCGGCATCCACCGAAACCACGCCCGCCGCGGCAGAGCTTTTCGGCGACGGGTTCGATGAAGAGGAAGTGGTGATCGACCGGTTCGCCTCCCTCGAACACGTGGTTTCGCAGAGCGTCCCGGCGGTGGTGAATCGGCACGAGAGCGACTTTGTCGCGCTCGTCGGCCGCCACGTCGTCGACGAACCAGTTGCGGCGCCGCCAGCGAGTACCACGCCGCCGTTCGAGCAAGAGCCGAGCCGCCAGGCCGACGCTGCCGATACCACGGCGCCCGCCGAGCCTCCGGCACTGGCAGAGCCCGCAACGCCCGCCGAGGGCACGCCGCCCGCCGAGGCCCAAGCTCCCGTCGACCCGCACGTCGGCCCAACGGCTTGCGACGTCTTCCCCATCCACGGCCAGCGGAACGACGAGGGCTGCGGGTGCGGATCGGGTGGTTGCAACCCGACGGAGGCGTCCGTCGGCGAGGACTTTGGCGAGGGCTCGGCCTGTACGATCGACACGCCGCCTCAGGCGGGCGACGCCGACGCCGACGGGGAGGCGTTGCATTTCGAGGAGGACGCGGAGAGCAGCATCCTGATCATCGAGGCAGACGCCGCCGCGTCGCCGGGTGAGGATCGGACGGTCCGCCGTCAAGAGTACCGGCAGCTGTTCGCCAACCTCCGCCGGAGCTAGCCGCCGGAGTTAGACGCCCAGGGCGTAGGCGCCGGCACGGGCCCGAGAAGCCTGCCCCGTATACCAAGGCCGCGACACCCCGCCCAGCGGAGTACCGGATGACGCCGCTTTCGCGCGCCCTGCGTCGCTTGCAGGTTTCTGCTGGGCCGCCCACGCGGCCCGCCGCGCGCCATGCGACGGCTGACGCCACGCGAGAGCTACGCAGCCCGCCGCCGGCCGTGGTGGTCGCGCCGGCCGCGGCCGCAGATCAGAGCGAACCACCGGCAGCAGATGCACCGCTCGCAAATGGGCTCGATGGCTGCCCGACGGGCGGCCTGCTGCATCTGTATGCCGACCTCACGGGTGGCCCCGTGTTTGCCGGTGGCGGGTGGGCCGCGGTTCGAGCTACTGGCGGCGTGCTCGACGACGCTTCGAGCCTGATCGTGATCATCCGCCCGGGCGCGGCGCCCACCGGACCGACGCTGCACCACGCACGAGAGTCGGCGGGGGATAACCACCCGTTTGCCCGGCTTGCGTGGCCGGTGCCCGGCGAGCCGCGGACCGCACCCGATCTGTCGGCTACGCCAACGGCGGTGCTACCGATCGGTTCGGCGGGTATCGACCGCCGCCGCTGGGTGCTGTTCCTGGACGCCTGCCGCAACCGGCACCGCGTGACCTCGCTCACCATGCCGGCGGCGTGCGGCCGTGAGCTGGCTTGGCTGGCGCCGAGGTGCGACACGTTTTGGCTCGCCGTCGAGGCGGGCCGCACCGCAGCCGAGGCCGCCCGGCGGACGACGCTCCGCCTTGCGGCGCTGGGGCCGGCCCGGCCACGCTGCCTGATCGTGCGTGAACGCTCGGAGGGCCCGCTTCGGTCTTCCCAACGCCGCGCGACCCCGCAGAAGGCCGCCTAACAGGGTCCGTCGCATGCCACTGCAGCTTGTTACCGGCGGCGCCGGGTTCATCGGGTCGCACATCGCCACGGCGCTCGTCGAGCGGGGGGACCGCGTCCGGGTGCTGGACGATCTCTCGTCCGGCTTCCGGCAGAACCTGGCCCACCTGGGCGGCCGGGTCGAGCTCATCGAGGGCAGCGTGGTGGATGGCGCCGCGGTGGATGCCGCGGTGCGTGGCGTGGAGGTTGTGTTCCACCAGGCGGCCATCGCCAGCGTGCCGGCCAGCCTGCGGGACACGATGGGCTCGCACGCCGCGTGCATGACGGGCACGGTGCAGGTGCTGGACTCGGCCCGCCGCGCGGGCGCCCGACGCGTGGTGATGGCGGCCTCTGCCGCCGCCTACGGCGAGCAGCCCTCGGCCGCCAAACGCGAGGCCGACCCGCCGCAGCCGCTCTCGCCCTACGCGGCGTCGAAAGTCGCCAGCGAGCTCTACTGCCAGGCGTTTACGCGGGCGTTCGACATCGAGGCCGTCGCCCTGCGGTACTTCAACGTCTACGGCCCTCGCCAGGACCCGGCTAGCGAGTACTCGGCGGTGATCCCGATCTTCGTGACGAAGATGATCGCCGGCCAGCGGCCTACGGTCTTTGGCGATGGGCTGCAGAGCCGCGACTTTGTGTTCGTCGAAGACGTGGTGCGGGCGAACCTGCTGGCGGCCGAGGCGCCCGCCGCGGCGGGGCAGGTGATCAACGTCGCGTCTGGCCGGCACACGACGCTGCTCGACCTGATCGCCGCGATCAACGGCGCGCTAGGCGCCGCGGTCGAGCCCCTCTTCGATCCGCCCCGCGCGGGCGACATCCGCGAGAGCCTGGCGGACATCACCAAGGCCCGCACGCTGCTGGGCTACGAGCCGCAAACGGATCTCGCCGAGGGGCTGCGGCGGTCGATCGCGTACTACACGGCGGTCGCCGGCGGCGGTTGACACCGCCGGGGTGCAAAAACCCCAGCGCGCAGCCCCCGTGGTAGCTCTGGCGTGGCCCCAGATTACAATGCCGCGGAGCAAACGTCCGCGGCTCCGCCCCCGTGCCCCCCGTGCTGACGCAGGGTGCTACTCGGGCGCGATCCCACCTGCGTAGCCTTGCCACGCCAATCCCCCGAGGCGTCCCTTGAAGTTCCAGATCAAGTGCAAAGACTGCGGCAAGAAACTCGAGGTCTCGCTGGCCCACGCCGGCAAGCGGGGCAAGTGTGCCGGGTGCGCGTCGATCATCGAGATCCCGTCGGCCGAGGCGTTGCAGGCGGCCGCCGCCAAGCAGAGCTCCCCGCCCGACCAAGACCCGTTTTCGGCGCCGGCCGACGACCTGGGCGGCGACTTGTTTGGCGGCGGCTCAGGCTCGGCGTTCGACGAGGACGACTTCAACTTTCCCGGGCCACAGTCCGCCGCGCCGGCAGAGCAAAACCCGTTCGCCTCGCCCGTGGCGGGCGGCCAACCCACCTATCCATCGACCGCTTCGCAGACAGGCGCGTACGCCGGTTTCGGGGCGAGATTTGCAGCGTCGCTGCTCGACGGGTTAATCCTGTTCGCGCTACTTTTCTGTACGTTCATGGGCGTGTCGATTGTGTTGGGGTTTGTGCTGGCTGGTTCCATCGACCCGAACGATCCAGAGCCGTCTGTCGGAGTCATTCTGGGGATTCAGCTGGTGGTCTTTAGTGTTTTGATTGGCGTGCAATGGCTTTACTATGCCCTCCAGCACAGCTCGGCTTCTCAAGCGACGATCGGGAAGCGTGCGCTCGGCATCAAGGTCACCGACATGCGTGGGCAGCGTATTTCATTCGGCAGGGCGTCTGGACGTTTTTTCGCAATGACGTTTTTGTCCGGCATTCTCTTGATCGGTTACATCATGGCCGCGTTTACCGAGAAGAAGCAGGCGCTGCACGACATTCTGGCCGGCACGCTCGTTGTGCAGTCGTAGAGTGAGGCCGCCGGCGGCAGTGATGGCGTTCGCTAACGACGCCGGATAGAAGAGGCGCGTCATCGAAACCAAGCTGCTCGTCGCTGTCGCCACGTATAACGAGATCGAGAACCTGCCGTCGCTGGTGGACGCTATTCAGCAGGCGTTGCCGGCGGCGGACGTTCTGGTGGTGGACGACAACTCGCCCGACGGCACCGGCGGGTGGTGCGACCGCCGCGCGGCGGAGGACGCCCGCCTGCACGTGATCCACCGAGCGGGCAAGCTGGGGCTGGGGTCGGCCACGATTGCCGCGTTCGCTTGGGGCCTTGAGAACGGCTACGCCCGCATCGCCACGATGGACGCCGACTGGAGCCACGCCCCCGGCGCCCTGCCGGATCTGGTCCGGCTGGCCGATACGGTGGACGTGGCCATCGGCTCGCGGTACTGCCCGGGCGGCAGGATCGAGGGCTGGCCGCTGTCGCGGCGAGTGGCGAGCGGCCTGATGAACCGGCTGACACGGCTGCTGCTGCGGTCGCCTGCGCGCGACGCCAGCGGGGCCTTCCGCGTGTATCGCGCCGGCGTGCTCCGCCAGATCGACCTCTCGGCGATCAGCGAGACCGGCTACGCGTACCTGGAAGAGATCCTGTGGCGGCTGCACCACGCCGGGGCCAGCGTCGGCGAGGCGCCCATCACCTTCCGCGACCGCCGGGCGGGCGCCTCGAAGGTGAGCCTGCGAGAAGTCACCGGCAAGCTGCGGCTGCTGTGGCGGTGCGGCCTGCGATCCCCGTAACGCGGCGGCCCCGTCGCAGGCGACGCGGCGGATCGGCCCAGTTGGCGCCGTCGCCGCGGCCGGGATGTCCGGGCCGCAACGATTCTGCGGCCGCCATGCCTGTCGAGCGGGCGGGCCTTCTTGCCGCCCATCGCCTGAGGTGGCCTACGCTTGAGGGCCGTGTTTGTCTCGCACTCGAGGCCAACGCGGGGCCAACTACCCCCCAAACCGGAACCGTGCCCGTGCCTACCAACCCCGCCGCCAGCAAGCGTATCGGCATCCTGACCTCCGGCGGCGACTGCCCCGGCCTGAACGCCGTGATCCGCGGCGCTGTGAAGAGCTGCCACCAGCTGGGCTACGATTGCGTCGGCTTCATCAAAGGCTACGAGGGTTTGTACGACCCGGTGAAGTACGTCCACCTGACGGCGGACAGCACCAAGGGCATCCTGAACCAGGGCGGCACCATCCTGGGCTCGACCAACAAGGGCCGCTTCAACGCCGTGCGGGGCGTCGACGACCGGGTAGAGCTCGACCCGCGGCTGATCCGCGGCGTGCAGCAGACCGTCGCCCAGCTCGGCATCGACGGGCTGATCTGCGTCGGCGGCGACGGCTCGCTGGCCATTGCCCAGCAGTTTCACGAGAACGGCATCCCCGTTGTTGGCGTGCCGAAGACCATCGACAACGACCTGTCCGCCACGGCGTTTACCTTCGGCTTCGACAGCGCGATCGAGTGCGCGACCGACGCCCTCGACCGCCTGCACACCACGGCCGCCAGCCACGAGCGGATCATGGTGCTGGAGGTCATGGGCCGGCACGCCGGGTGGATCGCGCTGCACTCGGGCATCGCGGGCGGCGGGGACGTGATCCTGATCCCCGAGATCCGGTGGAACTTTGACGACGTCTGCCACAAGATCCTGCACCGCGAGAGCCAGGGCAAGAAGTTCACGCTGGTGGTCGTGGCCGAGGGCGCCGAGCTGCCCGACGGCGGCCTGGTGGGCGAGCAGCAGGACGGCCGGCAGATGAAGCTCGGCGGGCTGGGCAAGGCGGTCACCGCCGAGATCGAGCGCCGCCTGCACCGCGAGACGCGGCTGTGCGTGCTGGGGCACCTGCAGCGGGGCGGCAAGCCTACGACGTTCGACCGCGTGCTGGCCACGCAGTTTGGCGCCCATGCGGTGCGTCTGATCGTGCAGGGCCGCTTCGGCGAGATGATCTGCAGCCGCCCGCCAGAGATGACCAGCGTGCCTATCGCCGACGCGGTGGCCAAGGTCCGGCAGGTCTGTCCGAACGGGCCCGCGGTGATGGCCGCCCGCGCCCTGGGCATCAGCTTTGGCGACCGCCCGGCCGACGAGGCGGCCAGCGGCATCTTCGACGAGGCGGATGCAAAAACGCCGCTGGGCGCCGAGCCGCCGGAGTGCATCGCCGAGCCCGCGGCCGCGATCGACGCCAACCTAGAAGACGCCAACGACGCGCTCGAAGCGGCGCTGGCCGACTGAGCGACGACCTCGGCCACAAAGCGGCCTGAGTGCTAGGCGTGGTACCTGTAGCGGCTGAGGTCCTTGCCCAGCAGCTCGCCCAGCCGGCGGTTGTCGGCCTCGAACCGCTGCTGGATACGCCGGCGGACCTCGGGCGTGAGCAACGCGTTCTTGTCGCCCTTGAGCGACGCCGGCGCCCAGTGGTCCGCCGTGCGGATGCCGCGGGCGATGAGCTTGTAGACCGGGTAGGGCATCCAGGTCTTGGCCCGCAGGTGCGACTGCTGCGGCTCGGAAACCACGCGGCGGTTGAACGCCCGCATGACGCCGGCGCCCCGCAGCGACAGCCCCTTGCGCGACGCCCACACGCTGCGTTGCTGCGGCCGGCGGAACTCCACGCCGAGGAAGCCGCACAGGCTCTGCAGCGTCGCGTCCTCGTCGGCGGCCAGCTCTTCCTGCAGCAGCACCAGCACGTTCTGGGCGCCGAAGGTCTGGGCGAAGACGTCGTAGACCCGCGAGTACTCGTTCTGAAAGTAGTCAACGCCGTCGGTGCTGCACGCGAAGAACTCTTCCACAAACTCCATAAAGCCGTGCCGGCCGCCGCCGATCAGGTACTCCGAGTACCGCGACGCCATGAGCCCCACTTGGTTGCGCACCATCATCAGGATGCGGGCGCCGGGCTGCGTGGCGTGGATCATGCCGGCCACCTGCCGCACAGATTCCAGCGTCGTCGCCGCGGCCTTCAGCACCGGGTGGAACAGCGGCAGGACGATATGCTCATCGCTCTCCAGCTTCACCTGCCCCGGCTGGGCGCCGGCGAACAAGCCCGCGTAGTACGCCGGGCCCTTGTCGTAGCCGTTGATGCCGAACGGCGTGAAGAAGTGCGACTGGTTGACCAGGAAGACCTCCGGGTGGTCTTCAAAGAACGCCTGCAGGAAGGTCGACGCGCACTTGGAGAAGCCGACGTGGATGGCGTCGGGCAGCGTCGCCGGTGCGGCGGGGCTTGCCGGGGCGGCGGAGGGGGGCATCCGGCGCGGCTCGCAAAGCTGGGGAGGTGACGGGGCGGGGCTGGCAGCGATGCCGGCGGCGGGCCGGCAGGGGGG
>JBCCQL010000105.1:0-9155 GCA_039024355.1 Planctomycetota bacterium | reverse complement strand
GGGCTTCTTCCGCAGGTCGCCGCCGTAGCTGGTCAGCAGGTCGCAGATGGCGCCGGGCAGCACCGTGGCGCCCGCCTGCCGCAGGTCGCAGTAGCGGTCGCCGGTCGTCAGGCCCATGACGTCGCCCGCCCCGGTCGGCGCCACGCCGGCGATGACCCGCGCCCGCGCGCCGGCCGCGTTGAGCGCATCCACCGCGCCCGCGAAGCAGGCGTGCCGCGTCGTCGAGCGGATGTCTTGGTTCTTGCCGAAGTAGAACGTGCCGTCCGGCTGCGTCCGGTCTGCCCCGGCGGCACGCTCGAGGTAGGCCAGCACCTCGGCGGTGGTGTTGCCGCGGCCGGCGGTGACGCCCAGCATGGTGGAGAGCAGGTACCGCTGCCCCGGCGGCTGGGTTGCCCCCGGCTGGGCAGGCGGCGGCCCATCTTGTTGCTGATCCTGCGGCTGGTTCTGCCGCGTCAGCCGCGACTGCTTCAACCGCGATTGCCTCAACCGCGATTGGGGGACGCCGCCGGGCCGCCAGTCGTACCGGCCGCGGAAGCCCCGCGTCTGCACGCCACGCACGTCGGCGCACTGCAGCGTGTTGTTGGCCGGCGCCCGCGGCACGTAGTTGTTGCTGGCCAGGGCGAAGACGGCCGGCGACTTGCTCATGACCCGCGACCACAGGTACGTGGCGCCCGTAATCGAAGCGAACGCCGACGTGCGGCGGGCGAACTTGATCTGCGGGTGGTCTGCCGTGAGGTCAACCAGCCACGGGAAGTCCGCCGAGTAGACGACGTAGTCCGTCTGCAGGGCGAGCCCGCGGGCGTTGATCTCTTGCAGGACGGGCCCCAGCAGCTCCGAGCGGAACTTGCTCGCCTTGCAGCTGCGGAGGCTGCGGCGCCATGGGATGTAGATGACGTTCCGGGCCGGCACGCCACGCAGGGCGATGTAGTAGTTGGCGATGGCCTTGGAGGCGTCGCTGTTGGCGTTGACCACCAGCACCAGGTTCTCGGCGCCGCCGCCCGCCTCGAGCCGGCCGGCGCCCAGCAAGACGACAACCAACACGGCGGCGGCGAGTCGGCAAACGCTGCAGTGGAGCCGCATACAGCCTCGTAGTTGTTGCGTAGCCGTCGCGCCTGAGCGTACGCACCCACCGTCGCGCCAACGTATACCGTGCGTCCCCGCATCCCCCCGCGACCAGCCCATGCCGCCAGGCATGGGCCCCGCCCTCGCGGGCGGGGCTGGGGGGCTTGTGGTTCATTGCGCCGGCGCAAAGTTACGCGGAGTGCAGTGCTACCGCGCCCGCTGTTCGGGTCTTCTTGTACGCGTGATAATGCCTGGGCGTTCGCCCGTCACCTCGCCCGTCGCCTAACTCGTCGCCCCGCCCGCAGGCCCGCCGATGCACCCCCCCGCGACGTCAACAACCGCTGCCGCCAGCGGCCAGGCCGTCTTCTCGGCCCGCGCCATCACCAAAACCTACCACATGGGCGAGGTCAGCGTGCACGCCCTGCGGGGCGTCGACCTGGAGCTGCACGCCGGCGAGTTTGTTGTGCTGCTGGGGCCGTCGGGCAGCGGCAAGAGCACGCTGCTGAACATCCTGGGCGGCCTCGACGTGCCCACCGGCGGCAGCGTCCACTACCGCGACCGCGAGCTGACGAACTTCGACGACGCCGACCTCACACGCTACCGCCGCGACCACGTCGGCTTCGTCTTCCAGTTCTACAACCTGATCCCCAGCCTCACCGCCCGGGAGAACGTGGCGCTGATTACCGACATCGCCCGCGACCCGATCCCGCCGGCCGAGGCGCTCGCGCTGGTCGACCTGGGCGACCGACTCGACCACTTTCCGGCGCAGCTCTCCGGCGGCGAGCAGCAGCGGGTGGCCATCGCCCGGGCCGTGGCCAAGCAGCCCGACGTGCTGCTCTGCGACGAGCCGACCGGCGCCCTGGACGTGCACACCGGCATCCTGGTGCTGGACGCCATCCAGAAGATCAACGCCGAGCTGGGCACCACCACCGCCGTGATCACGCACAACGCCGTGATCGCCGACATGGCCGACCGCGTCATCAGCCTCTCCGACGGCCAGATCGCCAAGGTCGAGCACAACACCACCGGCCGCAAGCACGCGAGCGAGCTGAAATGGTAAGGCGAGGACGGGGAACGCTGATCTTCGCTGATAAACGCTAATTACCAGCCGCCAACAACGTACGCGTGTGATCGCCATGCTCGAAGACGAAGGCTACCAGCTGATGGGTGCGGCATTTGAGGTCTACAACGTCGTTGGGTACGGCCTGGCGGAAGAGGTTTATCAGCAGTGTTTGGAACGCGAGCTGTCCCTGCGGGGAATCCCGTTCGATTCCAAACGATCCCTGCGGATGTTTTATAAGGGCGATCCAATCGAGCGGCTCTACGTGCCAGACCTGTTTGTTTTTGACGCCATCGTCGTTGAGCTCAAAGCGACTCGGGAGCTGCTCCCTGAGCACGAAGCACAGCTGCTCAACTACCTGCAAATCTCAAAAAAGCGCGTCGGCTATCTCGTTAACTTCGGAGCGAGAGAAGCTGTCGAATGGAAACGTTTCATCCGAAGCAGCACAGGCCATGTGCCTGTTGATTAGCGTCGATTAGCGGTAATCAGTGCTCCCCGTCTCGTTTCCATGATCTCATCGCTCGACCGCAAGCTGATCCGTGACCTGGCCGGCATGGCGGGGCAGGCGGTGATGATTGCGCTGGTGATCTCGGCCGGCGTGGCGACGTTCATCAACTCGCAGACCATGCTGCGGTCGCTCGAGACGACCCGCGCGGGGTTCTACGACCGGTACTTCTTCGCCGACGTCTTCGCCGCGGTGAAGCGGGCGCCGGACTCGCTGGCCCGGCGCATCGAGGAGCTGCCCGGCGTCGCGCGGGTCGAGACTCGCATCGTCCGGCCCGTGAACCTCGACGTGCCCGGCCTGGAAGAGCCCGCCGTCGGGCAGCTGGTGTCGACGCCCACCACCGGCCAGCCGATGCTCAACCGCGTCTACCTACGCCAGGGCCGGATGCTGGAGCCCGGCCGCGACGACGAGGTGCTGGCCAGCGAGAAGTTTGTCGACGCGAACCGGCTGGCGGTGGGCGACACCGTGACGGCCATCATCAACGGCCGCAAGAAGCCGCTGCGGATCGTCGGCGTGGTGCTGTCGCCGGAGTACGTCTTCCAGATCAAGCCGGGCGACCTGGTGCCGGACCCCAAGCACTTTGGCGTCTTCTGGATGGGGCACGAGGCGTTGTCGGTCGCCTTCGACATGGAAGGGGCCTTCAACGACCTGTCGCTGAGCCTCATGCGTGGCGCCAGCGAGCAGGAGGTGATCTACCGCCTAGACCGGCTGATCGACCCCTATGGCGGGCTGGGCGCCTACGGCCGGAAAGACCAGCTTTCGCACATGTTGCTCGAGAGCGACATCCAGGGCCTCAAGGCCACGGGGCTGGTGGCGCCGTCGCTGTTCCTGGCCGTGGCCGCCTTCCTGCTGAACGTGGTGCTGACGCGGCAGCTGCAGCTGCAGCGCGAGCAGATCGCCGCGCTGAAGGCGTTCGGCTATTCAAACGCCGCCATCGCCTGGCACTACCTGAAGCTGGTGCTGGTGGTGACGCTGGCCGGCTCGGCGCTTGGCGTTGTGCTGGGCTCGCGGCTGGCGGCGGTGTTCACGGTGCTGATCGCCCGGGTGTACCAGTACCCGGAGCTAGTGATCCGCATCGACGCGGGCACGGCCGGCATGGCGGTGGCCGTTGCATTGGGGGCGGCCGTCTTGGGGGCGATCGGCGCTGTTGCCAGGGCCGTCCGCGTGCCGCCGGCCGAGGCGATGCGGCCCGAGCCGCCGTCCAACTTCAAGCCCACGCTGCTAGAGCGGCTAGGCCTGGGCCGGTTTGTGCCCAACACGCTGCGGATGATCCTCCGCCAGATCGAGCGCCGCCCGGCCAAGAGCGGGCTGTCGATCCTGGCCATCGGGCTGTCGGTGGGCATCGTCATTGTGGGCGGGTTCTTGCAGGACTCGATCGACTACGTCCTGAACCTGCAGTTCCACCAGGTGCAGCGGTTCGACATGTCGGTCACCCTGGCCGAGCCCGGTTCGGCCGACGTCGTGAGCGAGCTGCGCAGCATGCGGGGTGTCATGCACGTCGAGCCGGTGCGGAGCGTGGCCGCCCGGCTGCGGCTGGGGCACCGGTCGCGTCGGCTGGGCCTAATGAGCTACGCGTCCGGCGGCGAGCTGAACCGCCTGACCGACAAGCTGGGCGCCGGCTACCAGCCGCCGGCCGGCGGGCTGCTGCTGTCGGCCAAGCTGGCCGAGACCCTCCGCGCCGGCGTAGGCGACGCCATCCGCGTCGTGGTGCTCGAGGGCAAGCGGCCCGCACGCGACATGCCCGTGGTGGCCCTCATCGACGACGTGCAGGGCATCAACGCATACACGGGCCAGCAGTGGCTGGCCGGCGTCATGCGCGAGGGCCCCCGCGTCTCCGGCGCCCTGCTGCGCACCGACCCCAACCGCCGGGCGGAGCTCTACCGCGAGCTGAAAGAGGCGCCCAGCATCGCCGGCGTGACCGTCAAGCAGAACGCCATCCAGAGCTTCCAGGACACGCTGGCCAAGAACCTGGGCGAGATGCGGCGGATGAATCTGGCGTTCGCCATCCTCATCGCCGTGGGTGTCGTGTACAGCAGCGCGCGGATCGCCCAGTCGGAGCGCAGCCGAGAGCTGGCCACGCTCCGCGTCGTGGGCTTCACCCGCGGCGAGATCTCCGCCATCCTCCTGGGCGAGCTCGGCGTGCTCACGGTGCTGGCCCTGCCGCTGGGCATGCTCATGGGCTACTGGTTCGCCGCCATGCTGGTGTACTTTATGGACCAGGAGGTCTTCCGCTTCCCGCTGGTGATCCGCCCGCACACCTACGGCCTGGCGTGCTCGGTCATCCTAGCGGCGTCGGTCGTGTCGGGCCTGCTGGTGCGCCGCAGCCTCGATCGGCTGGACCTGATCGCCGTGCTCAAGGCCCGCGACTAACCGGCCGCGTCGCGGCCTGCGTGGGGCAGGCGATGGGAAGCGGTAGGCGATCGGAAGCGGCAAACGACGGTAAGGGGATGAGGAGATGGCTGGAGATCGGGGGGATGGTCGCTCGGAGGTTGGGCCCGAGCGGCTGAGCCTTTAGCCAGCGGCGGCGATGTGGCCCCAACAGGCAGCCATCCCCGCTATCCCCAACCCATCCCCCACATCTCCTTTACGTCCGTCCCGCGAGAGGTGAGCTCCGGCGCCCGCCCAGCGCCGTAACGCATGAAGAACTGGCTCAGCAAACTCGTGGTGCTGCTCGTGGCCGCCGGGCTGGTGGCGGCGATCGTCTATTCGTTCCTGCCGCAGCCGCTGCCGGTCGAGATGGCCCGGGCCGCGTACGCAGAGCTGCTGGTCACCGTCGACGAGGACGGCAAAACCCGCATCCGCGAGAAGTACATCGTCTCGACGCCGCTGTCCGGCCGGCTGCTGCGGATCGGCATGGACCCGGGCGACCCCGTGCAGGCGAACTCGACGCTGCTGGCCACCATCGAGCCACGCGACCCCGAGCTGCTGGACGCGCGGGCCATCGCCCAGGCGGAGGCCCGGGTGCAGGCGGCCCAGGCGGCCGTGGGCAAGACCGCGCCCATGCTGGAGCGGGTCCGGCTGGAGCAGGCCAACGCCGAGAGCGAGCTGCAACGCGCCCGCCGCGCACGCCAGGGCGCCGGCATCACGCAGAGCGAGCTAGAAACGGTCGAGACCCGCTACCGCCAGGCGAGCGAAGAGCTGCGTTCGGCCCGCTACGCCGAGGAGATCGCCGAGTTCGAGCTAGAGCAGGCCCGGGCGGCGTTGATCCGGTCGCGGCCGATCGCCAGCGATGATGGCGCCGACGATGATGGCGCCAGTGTTGAGGGCGGCGCCGCGCCCGGCGTGGCGACGCTGTCGGCCACGCCGGTCAGCACCGCGGCGGCCGGCTGGAACCACACGATCCGCTCGCCCATCACCGGGCGGGTGCTCCGGGTGTTTCAGGAGAGCAGCGCGGTGGTCACCGCCGGCATGGCGCTGTTGGAGCTGGGCGACCCGACCGACCTCGAGATCGAGATCGACGTCCTGTCGAGCGACGCCGTGAAGATCGCCCCCGGCGCCCGCGTCATCCTGGAGCAGTGGGGCGGCCCCCGCCCGCTGGAGGGCCGCGTGCGGCTGGTCGAGCCGGCCGGCTTCACCAAGGTCTCGACGCTGGGCGTCGAGGAGCAACGCGTCAACGTGATTGTCGACCTGGTCGACCCGCCGGCCCGGCGTGGCGCGTTGGGCGATGGCTTCCGCGTCGAGGCGCGGATTGTCATCAACCGCGTAGAGCGGGCGCTGGCCGTGCCCGGCAGCGCGCTGTTCCGCTCGCCCGACGATCGCGGCGACCGCTGGACCGTCTTCCGCGTGGTGGACGACAAAGCGGTCCGCACGCCCGTGCGTGTTGGCAGCCAGAACGGCTTGGCCGCCGAGGTGATCGAGGGGCTCAGCGAGGGCGACCCGGTGATCGTCAACCCCAGCGACCAAGTGGCCGACGGCGTCGCGGTCCGCCCGCGATAAAGGAGCGGCTGCAAACGCTTTGCCAAGAAGCCCATGGACGAGGCCACCGCCACGCACGATCCGCGCGAAGGGCCTTCCGACGGGCCTTCCGACGGGCACTTGGAAGGGCCACTGCCCACCGCGTGGAAGCAGCAGCTGCGGCGCCGGCTGCTGGCGTGGTACCAGCGCAACGCCCGCGACCTGCCGTGGCGCGCCGATCGCGACCCGTACCGCGTGTGGCTCAGCGAGGTGATGCTGCAGCAGACCCAGGTCGAGACGGTCAAGCCGTACTTCGCCCGCTTCCTGGAGGCCTTCCCTAGCGTCGCCGATTTGGCCGCGGCCGAGGAGCAGCAGGTGCTCCGCTTGTGGGAGGGGCTTGGCTACTACCGGCGGGCCCGCGCCCTGCACGCGGCGGCCAAGCGGATTACCCAGGAGCACGGCGGCGTCTTCCCGAGCGACCTCGCCACGCTCCGCAAGCTGCCGGGCGTCGGCCGGTACACGGCGGGCGCCATCCGGTCGATCGCCTTCGACCTGCCGGCGCCCATCTTGGAGGCCAACACCATCCGCCTGCTGACCCGCCTGACCGCCTACGGGGGCGACCCCACCAGCACGGCCGGCCAGAAGCGGCTGTGGGCCGTGGCGGAAGAACTGCTGCCGCGGCGCCGGGTCTCGCAGTTCAACCAGGCGCTCATGGAGCTGGGCGCCCTGGTCTGCACACCCAAGCTGCCGCGCTGCGATACATGCCCGACCGCCACGCTGTGCCACGCCAAGCGGGCCGGCAGCATCCACACGCTCAAGCCCACCACCAAGCGGCAGAGCGTGACCGACGTGCAAGAGGCGGCCGTCGTCGTGTGGCGTGGCGGCCGGGTGCTGCTGCGGCAGTGCGGCGAGGGCGAACGCTGGGCCGGCCTGTGGGACTTCCCCCGCTTCGCCATCGACAGCCAGGGGCCGCTGTTCGCCCGCGACGAGATCGCGGCGAAGGTCCGCAGCATGACCGGCGTCGACTGTGTGCCCGGCCCGCTGCTGCGGACGCTCAAGCACAGCGTCACCCGCTACCGGATCACGCTGGACTGCTACGAGGCGACCCACCGCGCCGGCGGGCTGCGGCAAACCAGCAAGCGGCCGCAGCGGTGGCTGCCGCCCGGCGAGCTCTCGACGCTGCCGCTGAGCGTCACGGGGCGGAAGATCGCGGCGTCTTTGACTTGCGGCTAGCCGGCGGCCGACAATAGTGCGGGCGGCACGGCAAGCGTCGCCCCGCCCGCCCCGCACCAAGCAAGAGACCCGCCCCACGCAAGAGGACCCCGCCATGCCGTTGCGAGCCACGTTCTGCAACGCACGCTGCGTCAAACGGCTGCGTGGATTGACCGCCGCGTGGGTGCTTTGTGCGTTTGCGGCAACCGCGGCGGGCGAGCCCGGCGCCAGCAGCGAACCAGCCGCGGCGCCCGCACGGCTGACGCTCGAGCTGCGGCCCGACGAGACCCACCAAACGATCGACGGCTTCGGCGCCAGCGGCGGCTGGTGCGGGTCGGCCGTTGGGGCGTGGCCCGAGGCGGCGCGTCATCGGGTGCTGGAGCTGCTGTTCGACCACGAGCGCGGCGCAGCCCTGTCGATCTACCGGTACGACATCGGCGCCGGCGGCGGCCAGGAACAGCAGGACGACTGGCGCCGCGTGCCCTGCGTCGAGGTCGCGCCGGGCGAGTACGACCTAACACGCGACCCCGGCGTGCGGCTGGCCCGCGAGGCGGTGGCCGCCGGGGCAGACCGGCTGGTGGCGTTCGCCAATTCGCCGCCCGGCCGCCTCACACGCAACGGCATGACCCGCGTCCGCCGGGGCGAGAAAGAATCGAACCTGCCGCCCGAGAACTACGCGGCCTACGCCACGTACCTGTGCGACATCGTCACGCTGCTGCGCGAGGCGGGGCTGCCGGTCGCGGCGGTGAGCCCCATCAACGAGCCGCAGTGGGCCTGGGACTCGTCCCGCGGCGAGGGCCTGCACCTCTCGCCCGACCAGGCGGTGGCCTTCCTCGAAGCGTACGCCCGGCAGCACAACCGGCGGCTGCCCGAGGTCGGGATCGAGGCGTTCGAGAGCGGCTCGTGGCCGGCCACGCGGCGGTACCTCAAGCGGGTGCTCGCCAGCCCGCTGCTGGTCGAGTCGATCGACTCGCTGGCGGTCCACTCCTACTGGTCGACCAACCGCGACCGGCGCCGCTTCGCCGGCTGGTGGCGGGGCCGCAAGATCGACCTGCCGAAGCGCCTGCCGATCCGCATGACCGAGTTCTGCCAGATGCGGCGGGGCCGGGAGCCCGGCATGGACTCGGCCTGCCAGGTGGCCGAGACCATCATCGCCGACCTCACCATCAACGACGTCATCAGCTGGAGCTGGTGGCTGGCGGTCTCGAACATGGACTACCGCGACGGCCTGATCCAGTCGTCCGGCGACGGCAGCTGGATCGAGCCCAACAAGCGGCTGTGGTCGCTCGCCCACTTCGCCCGCTTCATGCCCAAAGGCTCGGTGCGGATCGGCGCCCGCTGCATGCCGAAGCAGGGCGGCAGCGACACCGGCAGCGGCGATAACGTTGGCAACCCCGGCGGCGAACCCTTGCCCGTGATGGC
>JBCCQL010000104.1:0-9178 GCA_039024355.1 Planctomycetota bacterium | reverse complement strand
TGTCTAGCTGCGTGCACCGCTCGATGCCCTCCAGGCCGGGCGAGGAGTTCACCTCCATGATCTGCGGCCCGTCCTTGCCCTCGAGCATGTCGACGCCGGCGACGCGGAGCCCCAAGATCTGGGCGGCGCGGATGGCGGTCTGGCAGTAGGTGTCGTCCAGCTCGACCGGCTCGGTCATGCCGCCGCGGTGCACGTTGCTGCGGAACTCTTGGCCCTGGGCCACCCGCCGCATGGCGCCGACGACCTGGTCGCCCACGACGAACGCGCGGATGTCTTTGCCCTTGCTCTCGGCGACGAACTTCTGGATCAGCACGCTCTGCTTCTGGCTCTGCAAGAGCTCGATGATGGACTCGGCGGACTTAACCGTCTCGGCCAGCAGGACGCCGATGCCCTGGGTGCCCTCGATGAGCTTGATAATGACGGGCGCCCCGCCCACGCGCTGGATGGCGGGCAGCACGTCGCGTTTGTCGCGGACGAAGGTCGTCTCCGGGATGCCCACCTGGTGCCGGCTGAGGATCTGCAGGCTGCGGAGCTTGTCGCGCGAGTTGGCGATGCCGCCCGCCGTGTTCACGCAGAAGACGTCCATCTGCTCGAACTGCCGCACCACGGCCGTGCCGAAGTAGGTGATCGACGCGCCGACGCGCGGCAGCACGGCGTCGAAGTGCGAGAGCTGCTTCTGGCGGAAGTACAGGTCGGGGTCGCCCTCCTCCAGGTCGATGGCGAAGCGGAGCGTGTCCAGCACCTTGACGCGGTGCCCACGCTGCAGGGCCGCCTCGCGGAGGCGGCGTGTGCTGTAGCACCGTGTGCTGCGGGAAAGGATGGCGAGCTTCATCGGTTGCTCCTGTAGCGGTGAGGGTCGCCTGTAGCGGGGCTGCTAGCCGGTAGCGATGCCGGTAGGTGGTGGGCGGCGCTGATTGGTTGGGCGTTTGCCCGGCGAACCGGCGGGCCTCAGCCCGCGGGGCGGCGCTTCTTCTTCCGCTTGGGCTTGCCGCCGTAGTAAGACCGCCCGGCGTCGACCAAGAACACGCCGCGGAACGCCTCGCGGCCCAGCAGCATGCGGAAGCCCATCGCGTCGCGGTTGGCCAGCGTCAGCTCGACCTGGAAAACGCGGCCCCGCACCCGCACGGGCGTCAAAATCACGGGCCGGGTGGACGCCTCGCCGCTGGAGCTCCGCACGGAGCGGAACTCGAGCACGGGCGCCTCGCACTGGATGGTCTGCCGCTCGCTCCGCTGGGCGGGGTGCACCACAAACCGCACCCACCGGCGGGCGTCTCGCTCGAACTCTTCGACGTCGAAGGCGTGCAGGCTGGACGTCCTGGCGCCGGTGTCGACCTTGGCCTTGATCGCCCCGATGCGTAGCTCCGGCAGCGCGACCCATTCACGCCAACCGATGAGCGGCTTCTCCGAAGCAGGTTCTTCTGGCATGGCGGCTGCTTTCGCTACGTTTGGCGTGCATCGTACCGCATTGCCGCCACGCCGGGCAGCGCGCCCCGGCGGACCGTCCCCAGCCTAGCGGCCTCAGCTACCGGGCCGTCAGCCGATCATGGGCATGAACAGGCTGGCGAAACCCAGGAACGACGCGAAGCCGACAATGTCGGTCACGGTCGTCAAGAAGATGGCTGAAGACTGCGCCGGGTCGCGGCCCAGGGCACGTAAGAGCAGCGGGATCACGGCGCCGGCAAGGGCCGCGGCGGCCATGTTGACGATCATCGCCAAGCCGATCACCAGCGCCAGGCCCACGCCCGCGGTGGTGGCGTCGCCGGCGGCCACACGCCAGCCGTAGACGCAGACGGCCGTTACGGCCGCCACCGCCACGCCGTTTACCAGGCCGCCGGCCAGCTCCTTGGCGATCAGCCGCCGCTTGACGCCGGGCACGACTTCTCGCAGGGCGAGGCCCCGCATCACCACCGCCAGGGCCTGCGAGCCGGTGTTGCCGCCCTGCCCCGCCACGACGGGCAGCAGCACGGCCAGCGCCGCGACGCGTGTGATGGTCCCCTCGAACAGGCCGATGATGGCGGACGCCAGGAACGCGGTCGCCAGGTTCACCAGCAGCCACGGCAGGCGGCTCCGCACGACGACCGACACGGGCGATAGGGCCCGCTCATCGGCGCCGGCGCCCACGAGCGTCTGCAGGTCTTCGAACGCCGCCTCTTGGCCGGCCAGCAGGGCCTCGCTGTGCTTGACCACGCCCACCAGCCGGCCGTCGAAGTCCACCACCGGCACGGCCAAGAAGCCCCGCTCACGCATCAGGGCCACCACCTCTTCGCTGTCCATCGTGTCGGGCACGGTGACCACGCTGCGGCGGACGAGCGGCTCGATCGGGTCCTTCGGGTCCGCCAGCAGCAGGTCGCGCATGTTGAGCACGCCGATCAGCTCGCCGCTCCGCCGCGTCACGTACAGGTAGTAGAGCGAGTCGCGGCGGGCCTTGCGGATCGCGGCGCAGGCCTGCCGTACGTTGAAGTCGATCGACAGCGCCATGACGCGCGGCTCCATGATGGCGCCGGCGGTGTCCTCCGGGTACTCGGCCAGGGCCCGCAGCGACTTGGCGACCGGCCCCTCGACGGCGGCCAGGATCCGCTCGCGCGACTCGTCGTCGAGCTGGTGCAGGACCGAAGACGCCGCCCGGGGCGACGCCTGCTGCAGCAGCGAGGCCGCCCGCTCGGCGTCGAGCCTGCCCACCAGCGGGGCCACCGCCCCGGCGGTCATCCGCTCCAAAAGGCCCACGGAGATCTTCGCGGGGAGCGCCTTAAAGATGCGTGCCTGCTCGGCCTGGTCGACGGTCTCGAACGCGCGGACGGCGTCCTCCGGGTGCTGCTCGACGTAGGTGCTCAGCAGGGCCTCAACCGGACGCATCGCAGTGGCTCCTCCGACAGGCAGGCCGTCGCGGTGTTTGTGTGAGCCGATGATTCGCTCGGCATCCCGTTGCCAGCAAAACTCGGGGTGGCGGGCGGCCGGCAGTGTAGCGTGCCGGTACGGCGCCGCGGCAGTGCTGCGGGCCGGGCGGCCCCTAGGCGGGGGCGAGGCCGGGCAGTTGTTCCAGCAACTCCGCGGGCAACTGTGGCGTAGCGCCCGCAGCCTGGGCGACAAACCCGCCCAGCAGGTCGGCCGCTTCGACCATCTGCTCTGGCGGCCACCCGAGCAGGGCGCCAACGATCAGGGCCGCCGTGCAGGCGTCGCCCGCGCCGACGGTGTCGCCGGCCTCGCCATCGGCCGTGCGTGCGGGCTCTGCGCCATGCGAGGTAGATCCGTGCGGGGTGGCGGTGAAGCACTCGCCGGGTGTGTACAGGGCGGTCCCGTCGGCGCCACGCGTCACGGCCAGCCAATCCAGCTGGTACCGCTTGAGCACCGACGCCGCCAGCTCGGCCTCTGAGATGCCCGAGGCGCTGAGCGTCAGCATCGAGACCGCCGTTTCTAGCTCTTCGCGGCTCATCTTGGCGGCGGTGGCTAGCGTGAGCGATTCACGCAGCACCGCTTTGCTGAAGTGCGGCTCGCGTAGGTTGATGTCGACCAGCCGGATGGCGCCCGTCGCCGTGCGGACGAACTCCTGCACGGCCCGCCGGCTGACCTCCGAACGCTGCGCCAGCGTGCCAAAGACGACACCGTCGGCCGCAGCGGCCAGCGCACGCCACTCGGCCGAGAACGCGAGGTTGTCCCAAGCCGTGTTGGCGGCGAAGCGGTAGGAGGCCTCGCCACGCGCGTCGATCGACACCTCGACCCTGCCGGTTGGCAGGTCGGCGTCGGTCTGAACCGCCTCGGCCGAGATGCCGCGCTCCTCTAGTTCCCGCAAGAAGCGGTCGCCCAGGTCGTCGCGGCCGATGCGTGTGGCCGGCACCGCCCGGCCACCGCCGGGCGCCAGCAGGGCGTCGGCGTGTACCACCGCGTTGATGGGCGCGCCGCCCAGGACGGTGCGGTCGGGGAAGCAATCGAACAGGACTTCGCCCAGCCCGACAACGGTTGGCGATTCGGCCGGCATAGCTCGGTTCCTTTGGCTCGGTAGTTCCGCGGGGCGCGTATCCGTGGGCTTGCCCTCGACGCGGCGACGGTGTGCCATCGCCGTGTGCTCACGACGCCGCGTTTGTGGCGACTCCACAGGCTCAAGCGGTCATCGCCGCGGCGGCGTGGGGGTTGACCAGGCCGTAGTGGTTGAGGCCCTCGATGATGCCGGCAGCGAAGCGGCCCTCGGCAAAGTAGGTCCGCCCGGAGCGGCGCTGGGCCAGCGGCTCGAGCTCCGGCGCATAGTTGCCCACGACGATGCCCGCGGTCTGCCCGGTAAGCATATCAAGGTCGTTGCCCGAGTCGCCCGCCGTGGCCACGCGCTCGATCGGGAAGTTCCACTTGCGGGCCAGGTACCGCACGGCCTTGCCCTTCGACGCGCGGTGCGGCAGCACGTCCAGGAAGCTGCCGTGCGAGAAGACCAGCGAGTACGCGACGCGCTTCTCGGCCAGCGCGGCGTGGACCTGCGGCAACGCCTCCTCGGGGTCGACGCCGCCGACCAGGTCGCAGCTGACCTTGAACTCGCGCTGGGCGTGGTCCCGGTCTTGGAACGCGAGGAACGGCAGGCCGGTGAGCGCGTCGCGGACCCGGTCCGGCCGCCACTTGGCCCGCAGCTGGCTCGCCCACCCGCGGTCGGGTGTGAAGCCGTCGCCGTAGTAGACCTCCGCCCCGACGGACGAGATCACCACGTCGATGTGCTCGATGCCGTGCTGCTGGAGGGCCTCTTGAACGAGCTCGAGCGAGCGGCCCGTCGCGACGCCAAAGCCGATGCGGCCTCGGTTCTCACGCAGCAGCGTGAGCAGGTCCTCGAGCGCCCGGTCGTCGCCCAGCAGGGTGTTGTCGATATCGGTGACCAGCAGGCTGTCGAGCGAAGCCAGCCGCTTGCCAATCGCGGGCCGCGTAGCCCCGGCGGCGGCTGAGGCGTGCCGGGCGACCATGGTTTTTAGCTCGGTGGTGAAGCGCTCGGCGTGGGTCTCCCACGAATAGTGCTGGCGGACACGGTTCACGCCGTTCGCAGAAGACCGGTCCCACAGCTGCTCGTCGGTCAACAGCCGCAGCATCGCCTGGGTGAGCGATTCGCGTTGGTTTACGTCCACCAGCAGGCCGCTGCCGCAGTTCTCGGCGATGTCCTGCGGCCCGCCGTTCTCGGTCACTACGAACGGCAGGCCCGTGGCAGAGGATTCGATGGCGGTAAGGCCGAACAGCTCCGTGAACGCCGTGTTGACAAAGACGCCCCGCGTAGAAGCTGCCAGGCGGTAGAGCTCGGGCACCTCGAACTCGGAGTCGTGCCGCTTGGGGATGGCCATCTTGCCGTACAGGTTGTAGCGGTCCATCGCCAGCAGCATGTCGGTGAGGACCTGCCGCTCGTTGTCGGGCATCTCTTCGATGTCGTCGCGGATTCCTGCGAACACCGCCAGGTTGGCGATCGCCTGCAGCGATTTGCTCTTGCCGTAGGCGTCGATCAGGGCGCCGATGTTCTTGCGTCGGTCGGGCCGGCACAGTGCCAGGATGATCGGCTTATCGGGCTCCACGTAAAACCGATTCAGGTCGGCCGTCATGCGGACGCGGGCCTGCTTGTAGTGCTCCGCTATCTCGACGCCCGGCACCTCGTAGTCGTAGTACGGGAAGAACCGCTCCAGGTCCGTGCCGGGCGGGATGACGCTCACGCTCAGGTCCTCCCGGCGGTGGTACTCGCCGTACTGGGTATCGCGCTCGTGCTTGGTGCTGGTCACGACCAGGTCCGCCGCGGCGACGCACTCCTGCTCGACGCGGATGCGCTGGTCGATCGCTAGCTCTTTGTCCGCCTTCTCGCGGGTCCACCCCTCGCCCAGCAGGTAGTCCAGCTTCGGCTTGCCCAGGGAGTGGCCGGTAAAGACGAAGGGCACGTCAAACACGGCCGAGACCTCTCGCGCCACGTAGCCCGCGTCGGCGTAGTGGCCGTGCACGACCGAGGGCGTCAGACCCTCTCGGCGGGTGTAGGTGATCATCTCGTCGACGAAGTCATCGAGGTGCGGCCATAGCTTCTCTTTCCGCATGTACCGCCCGCCGGCGCACGGCAGCCGCACAATCTGGCACGCGTCGCCCAGCCGCTCGGTTTCCGCCGCGTAGTCTTGCGACACCCGCTTGTCGCGGAGCCTGCGGGTGAAGAGATCGACGCGGTCGACCTCGGGCCGCTCGGCGAGGCTCTTCGCTAATTCGAGCACGTAGCGGACCTGGCCGCCGGTGTCGGCGTCGCGGCCCATCTCGATGTTCGAGCCGCGGAGCAAGCCGTGGATGCTCACCAACTGGATGTACACACGCTCTCCTAATCGCCTTGGAGTCCGGATCGTGGGGGAGGCTTCTAGCGGTCCATCGCCATCACGCGTGGGCGGTACACAGCGTGGTAGAGCGTGTGGATGTAGCGGTCGAGGGCCGGGCGGTTCATCACGTCGGTGTGGTTCCAGTAGCTGTACACGTTGGCCGTGCCCAGCAGCCTCTCGGCGTGCAGCTTCCACGTGTAGGCCGACTGCACCCGGTCGATGCCGCCTTGGCTGAGGTCGCACCAGCGGTCACGGTCGGTCACCACATCGGCGAGCGCTTGGCCGAAGGCCTGGATGTCCGTCGGGTCGGCGACCAGGCCGCTTGCGCCGTGCTCGATGATCTCGCTGGGCCCGCCGAAGCAGGTGCCCACCACAGGCAGGCTGCAGGCCATGGCCTCGATCACGGTCAGGCCGAAGGTCTCCATCAACGCCGGTTGGGCGAAGACGCCCCGCCCGTCGGCGATGAGGCGGTAGATCTCGCCGGTCTCCGACTTGTCCAGGCGGGCGGCGCACCAGCGGACACTGCCGTGCAGGCCGTACTGGTCGATCAGGCGGTGGGCCCGCGCGATCTCTTCAACCTCCTCCGCGTCCTTGGCGTCCTCCGACCGGTTAAGCGACGTCACCAGCAGCAGGTTGGCGTTTTCCCGCAGACGCTCCACCGCGGCGAACATCTCGATCAGGCTCGGCAGGTTCTTGATCTTGTCCATGCGGGCCATGGCGAAGACCATCGGCAGCTCGGGCCGCGCCAGCGTGCCCAGGCAGCCCTCGGCCGGCTCCTCGCCCAGCAGACGCCGGCTTAACGACTCCGAGAGCTCCGGCACCCGCCGCGGGTCGCCGGCCGGGAAGAAGAACTCTTCGCTTACGCCCGGCGGGATCACGTTGTGCCGCGCGAGCCGCGGGTTGAGCCCCGACTGCACGCGGTAGAGCCCCGGCATCGAGAACAGATCGTGCGCCTCGATCATGCCTTGCTCGTCCTCGGTGCCGCCGATCTCGCGGAGGCTGCTCGAAACGACGTAGTCGGCCGAGTTGTACGACAACAGGTCGGCGGTGAAATGCTTGGAGAAGTGGTACTGCCCTTCGAGCTCGGCCCAGTGCGTATCGCTCAGCAGGTACTTGGTCTTTTCCAGGGCGTGCACGCACGCGCAGTGCGTCGTGCCCAGCTGCTCCGCGAGCAGGTGGGCTACCAGGTTCCCGTCCGAGTAGTGGCCGATGATCAGGTCGGGCGCGCCCAGCAGCTCGGTTACTACGGCTTGGCGCGACTCCTCGGCGAAGTCTTCCAGGTACGGCCAGATCTGGAACCGCGACACCCACGCCGGGTGGACGCCGCCCGCGGGCTCGCGGAAGGGCACACGCAAGATCCACGAGTCGCTGGCGCCGTGCACCGCCTCGCGTGGGTTGCTGCACGTGGTGCCCTCGGCCTCCGGGATGAGCCGCGTCAAGATGATCACCTTGCCCGTGGCGTCGAGCCCGCAGGCGGCCAGCTGGTCGTTGATCTGCCGCTCGATCGCCCTAGCCTGGTCCAGCACGTAGGTAACCTGCCCGCCCGTGTCGGGCTTGCCCAGCACGCCCTCTTGGGCGAACCAACCGTGCGGCGACACCATCAGCACGGTGCGCACCAGCGGCAGCCGCCGCATCAGGTCGGCGAAGTGCGAGGCGTCGGCCGACTCGATCACGCGGGCCAGCAGGTAGAGCGTCTCGCGGATCGCCGTGAGCGAGGCGCCCCAGCCCGGCTCGAAGCCGTGGCTACGCAGCGTGCCTATCAGCTTCGAAAGCGGTGGCTCCTCGTCGATCTCGTCCAGGTCGGCGCGAACCGCCGCCAGGTTGACGGCAAAGTCGCCGGCACTGCGGACGTGGTCGCCCACCAGGATGCTCTGGCCATCGACCCGCCGCTCCCGCAGGTATTTGAGCAGCGACTCGCGGAAGCGGTCGGCGTTTTGGTACATCTGCGCCGAGAGCCGGCGGTGCAGCACCGAGATGCCGTCGCCCATCTCCGCCGCTTCCGAGACCTGGGGGAAGTCGCGGTAGTAGGGCGAGAAGTCGATCACCAGGCCGAGCTTGCTCGCCTCTTCATCGCCCTGCACCTGCCGGTCCTTCATCCGCAGGAATTCCCCGCGGGAGACCTCCTCTAGCTGTGTCGAGGACGGGTGCAGGCGTACCGTACGCTTGATGCCCGGCTTCGGGCGGAGCGTGGCGTAGCTGGTGTCGCCATCCAGAAAGACCTCGGGGCAGCCACGCAGCAGCCTGCTCACGCTCTTGCGAACCTGGGGCGTCAGCGTGGAGTCCGACGCCAGGAACTTGGACAACTCGCTCGCCACCTCGTGCCCGAGAAAGTGCCGCTTCTGGGCGGCACGCAGCGTGGCAAAGAAGCGGTGCAGCGCCCCCACCGGCGCCGGCGGGGCCGTCGGTTGTGCATTGGTGGCGGTTGCCGGCTCGCTCAACGCATGGTGTGCGGCCGCCCTTGCCTCGATGGCCAGGGTCGAGCGGGGGTCGATTTCAAGCTGCGATGCGTCCTTGGTCACGTTACTCATCGGGTGTGCTGCTGTGTGAGGGGTTGTTTAGGGGCGATGAAGCACGCGGTGCACGAAGGAGGTGCGTTAACGCGTGACGACGTTGCTAGTCGCTAGCGGGCGGCGACTACCGCAGGCCGCGGCCCGTCAAAATCGACCGTGTCAGCCTCTGACTCTCGGGGATCGGCCGCGGGCGCCGCGGGCGCGTGCCAGGAGCCGCCAGAACCGGCGGTTTGGCCGCTGTCGGTTACTGCCTCCGCCGCGTCCACTTGTGCGGTGGCGGCCGACTTGGGCCGGAAGCGCGCGACCACGGCCGTGGTGTTGTCGCTGCCGCCGTTGCGATTGGCTTCCGCTACGAGCGCGCTGCAGGCATCCGCC
>JBCCQL010000103.1:0-9197 GCA_039024355.1 Planctomycetota bacterium | reverse complement strand
GGTCGGGTTCACCCACGAGCTCGAGCGCGCCTACGACCAGGCGCTGCAGAGCTACCAGCGGGCGGGGATCGTCGGGCCGGATGGCCGCGGCCCGCTCGAAGGCCTCGCCGCGGGGCTCGACGCCATCGCCCCCGACGCCGACGCGGCGCTGGCCATCGGCTGCGACACGCCGCTGGTCGAACCCGCCGTCGTGCGGCTGTTGATGGACCGCCTCGCCACACGCGAAGCCTCGGTCGCCGTCGCCGCCGGGCAGCGGCAGCCACTGCTGGCCGTGTACCGAACATGCATCGCGTCACGCGTCCACCGACTGCTGGCCGAGGGGCGGCAGAGCCTGATGGCGTTGCTCGACGCGTGCGACGCAGTCGAAACGTCCGAGGAGATGCTCCGCGGCGTCGACCCGCCGCTGCACAGCCTGCTCAACTGCAACACGCCCAACGCGTACCGCCTCGCATTAGAAACCGCCGGCTACAACACGCCCGGCGGGGCAACGAGCGGCGAACACACAGGCCGCGGCGACGCATGAACACACCGGCCCACGTCATCCTGAGCTGCGTTGCCGTCCCGCACCCGCCGGGCTGGGCGGCCACGTCGGCGCTGGTCGCCGGGGCGTTGCTGCCCGACGCGCCGATGTTCGTCTTCTACGCCGTGCAGAAGACGCTCGGCCGCACCGAGCGGCAGATCTGGTCCGAAGACCCGGACAGCCTCGGGCTGTACTTCTCCGACCACTGGCAGCTGTTCTTCGACGTGTTCAACTCGCTGCCGCTGGCGGCGTTGGCCCTGGCCGCCTGCTGGGGGCTCCGCCAGCACGGCGTGGCGGGCGCCGGCGTGTGGCAGTGGGGCGTGCTCTGCGCGGCCAGCGCCGGCCTGCACATGCTGTGCGACCTTCCGCTGCACAACGTCGACGCCCACCGCCACTTTTTGCCCTTCATCAACTGGCGGTTCATCAGCCCCGTCTCGTACTGGGACCCGCAGCACTACGGCCGGTGGACCCTGCCCGCCGAACTGCTCCTAACCATTGCCGGTGCCCTGTACCTGGCGTGGCCCGGCCAGCCCGGCCCATCCCGCATCATCGGCGCCGCCACCCTAACGATCTACGCCCTGCTGGCGTGCGGCGCGGTGGTGTTTCTGCTGAGCAGAGTGATCGGCAACAACTAGGCGCGAAGGTGACTCCACGCCTAACGCACGTCACAGTCGCATACGCTGCTTTCATGCCGTGCCGGCTGCATTCGGTATGTTCCGCCGACGCGGCCAACGTCTCGCCGCCCAGTTGCAAGCCACCCTCGGGAGGAAACCGGCACAGTAATACCGTCACTTGTCGCGGGCATCGCTGCTCACCCGTAGCGGTTGAGCAGAGCCGGACTTTGGACGGAACAAGGGGCCGCCGCCAACGACTTTGCAAATGCAAGCGAGAACGAACAGACAGCCGCAAGCGAAAATCAAGCCAACCGCTAGGCCGGCCGGGACACCGACGACCGCCCCCAAGACGCCAAATTCTCCAAATCCAATCAGGCCGCCCAAGACTGCTCCGCCACTCCATGAGCCGAAGGTGAAAAGCTCAAAGATATTCATCGCAAGTCGCTTCGTCCCTGAATTGTTGTTGCTTGGAAAGCTCTACAGTGAGCAGGGCTTCGCTCGGAGATCTCTGTATTGAGCCCTGCCGATCAGCACTCCAGTTGCGCTGCAGTCGAGCGTACCAGACTCACCTAGGTCCGACCCACTGCTGCCCGTGACACGTTGCAAGCACAGCGTGTCGATCCGAGCCTCTTTTGCCGGCCTAGCGCCTTTTGACCGTCACCTCACCGCCTCGGCCTTTGGCACTTCGCTGTCTTGCACGCCGTAGGCTTCCAGGGGGACGGAGTAGTGCTGCTCGAAGTACTCGGGCAGGTCGGCCAGGGCGCCGGCGGTGAGGGCGTCGTCGGCCAGGGGGGCTTCGACGTGCAGCGTCTTGCCGGTGGGGGCGGCGCGGACCTCGCCGTGCTCGACCATCACTTCGCCCGCCTTGATCACCATCCGCGGCAGCTCGAACATCACGGCCTGGTTGGCGTCGGGCGTGTAGAGGGTAATGTCCGCGTCGGCGCCGACGCCCAGGTGGCCCTTGTTCGCGAGGCCCAGCAGCCGGGCCGGGCCCGCGCGGGTGATGATGGCGATCTCGCTCAGCGTGTACTCGCGGTCCAGGTCGGCCAGCGTGCTCCGCTCCAGCAGCCGGGGCGGGCAAGTCTTGAGCAGGTCGGCCCGGTAGGTACGGTCCATCAGCAGGCGGATCAGCTGCGGGTACGCCAGGAACGAGGCGCCGTTGGGGTGGTCGGTGCTCATCACCACACGCCACGGGTCTTCAACCATGAGGTACCACTCGAGCCCGGCCGCCCACTGGATGGCGTTGAACAGGTTCTTGTTGCGGTACTTCATGGGCAGCACGCCGCAGCCGGACTCGACCTCGGTGTCGTGGCAGTACCACTTGGCGCCGGGGCCGCCGCCCTGGCGGGAGACGTTGTACAGGAAGTGGCCCAGCGGCCCGTCGCCGGTCATGTTGGTGGTGGCGCCGAACATCACCTGGCCGACGTCCACCGAGACGTTGGGGTGCGAGTTGACGTAGTCGGCCAGCGGGCCGACGCGGCTGCCCAGCGTGTCTTCTTCGCCGCGGTCGCCCCCGTCGCTGCCGCCGCCGCCGTAGCTGTGGAACTGGATGTGCGTCAGGTGGGCCTTGCGTCCTTCGAGCGCCCGCATGGTGTCGAGCGTCGTGGACCAGTTGCCCGGCATGCCCAGCTGGTTGCAGTGCAGGTGCGTGGGGTGGGGCAGGCCCAGGTCGTTGGCGGCCTGCACCAGGCCCTGGATGATGCGCCGCGGCGTGAGGCCGAAGCCGGGCACGGGGTCGTCCAGCCCCTCGACGTTGCCGCTGGCCCGCTGCTTCCACACCTCGACGCCGCCGGGGTTGACCAGCTTGGGGGCGAAGCCCTTGGTGGTGCGCAGCAGCCACGCCATGTACTCACGCAGCCGCTCGAGGGCGTCCTGCTGCAGGCACTGCATCGCGTAGCGGTTGTTGCCCATCAGGACGAAGACACCCTTGTCTAGGCAGGGCGTGTCGGCCAGCTCTTGGTGCGCCTGGCGGGCGCCCAGCGGCGGCACCGCCGCGTCGAACGCCGACGTGTAGCCCAGCGCGGCGTACTTGTAGGCCGTGGCGAAGGTGGACGGCACGCTGCCCATGGTGCCGCTGCGGGTGAACGGGCCGCTGCGGGTCGGCGCGCCGCCCGCCGTCGCGCGGCGGCGCTCCACCGCCTCGCGGCCGAGGCGTTTGTCGTCGGGCCGCATCTTGCGGGCGGCGTTGACCTTGGGCCCGACGATGTGGCAGTGCATGTCGATGCCGCCGGGCATGACCACCAGGCCACGCGCGTCGATCACGCGGGACGGCTTTGCGTCGCCCGCGGGCGGCGGGACGATCTTGCCGCCGTCGACCCAGACGTCTTGCACGGCGCCGTCGACGCCATTGGCGGGGTCGTAAACGGCGCCGCCTTCGATCTTCAGCATTCGGAGCCCTCGTCGGTAGGAGCGTTTGGCCATAGGTTACCGCATGCCGGGCGGCGCCGCAGGCCACCGCGGACCGCCACCACACGCCGTGCGACCCCAGAGCCAAAGGCCCGCCCGATGCCCCGCACGAGCCTCGACCACGCCCTGGAGCGGATGCGTCTGGCCCGGCGTATCACCCGCTCGCTGCTAGAAGACCTGGAGCCGGAGCAGTGGCACTGGCAGCCGGGCGACGGGCTGAACCACATCGCTTGGAACGTCGGGCACATCGCCTTCGCCCAGTATTTTTTGTGCCTGAAGCGGGTGCGCGACCGCACGATCGAAGACGAGTCGCTCATCACCACCAAGTTCCTGAAGGCGTACAAGCAAGGCTCGCGGCCGCGGCCGGCGGGAGACGACGCCTTCGCCGCCCACCAGGTGCACGCCGTGTTCGAGGCGGTCTACGAGCGGGCAACCGGCGAGCTGTCGTCCGGGCGCTACACGGACGCGTCGCTGGACAGGCGGACGTCGCCGCCGCACCCGCTGTTCACCACGAAGCTGGGCGCCATCAATTGGTGCCCGCAGCACGAGATGATGCACGCCGGGCAGATCGCCCTGCTGCGGCGGCTGCTGGGCAAGCCGCCGACGGTGTGAGGGCGTCGACGGTTGAAAGGCTTCACGCGGCGCCGGCTGCGAGCGTATCGCGGATGCGGCCGAGCACCTCGGCGGCGGCCGGCAGGCCCGGCTCGCGTGGCAGCGGCAGGGCGGCGCCGTCCGCGCGGTAGTAGGTGCCGCCCCCCTCACGCAGTGGGGCGACCGGCAATGCAACACGCTCTGCGGCGTCACCCGTGCCGGCCGTGCCGTCGAGACGGCGGGCTTCGACACTCGTTTGCCCGCTCCCGACGTCCCGCCGGACCTCGAGCACCGCATCGCACTCGCCACGGTCAAGCAGCTCGGCCGCCGTGTATTCGCCCGGGCTGTAGCGCGGAAAGCCCTGGCCGAAGTCAACCGCCAGCGGGTAGCCCGTCTGCCACGCCATGACGTTCTCGGCGCCGCCGTGGTTGTGCTCTGATGGGGGCGAAAGGATGGCGACGCGGGCCTGTGCCTGCAGCCGCTGGGCGTAGGTGGTCAGCGCGGCAACTGCCGCCGGGCCTTCCTCGCTCAAACCGCTCCCGCGGACGATCACGCCGTAGCGTGCCGAGGCGAGCCGCCGCTGCAGGCCCCGCCACGCATCCAGCGGCACGCCCGTGACGCGGTGGATGGCGTCGGGGTCCAGCGGCAGGCCGCTGCTCAGGGCGCGGAGCGTGGCGATCGCTTCGTAGGAGGCGCCCGGCGTGAGCGGCAGGACCTCATCCGCCGGCGGGCCGGCCTCGTTCTGCGGCACGCCTACCGACACGGTGTACCGCTCACCGCCGTCGCCGTCTGCTGGCCGGATGCGGTCGAAGCCGGGCAGCGGCTGCGGGTCGCAGCCCCAGAAGACGAGCAGGTCGCACCGGGCGGCCGCCTCGCCGTAGCTGATGGCGACGCCGCCCACGGTTTGGAAAGCGACGGCCGAGGCGTAGCTTGCCGGCCCGGCGGTCCAATCCGCGACGCCGCCCAGCCGGTCGGCGATCTCTAGGCCGATGCGTATCGCCTCGGTGCTGGCCAGGCCCAAGCCGCACACGAGCGGCCGACGGGCCCCGCGAAGAACCGCGGCCGCCTGCCCGGCCACGCCAGCCAGTGTTGCGTCGCCGTCCGCTGAGTCCGGCGGTCCGCCGGATGCTCCGATAGGTTCGATAGCCACGCGTCCTGTCGGCTCCGAGCGACGTGGGTTTAGGCCGCCGATGCGTCTTCGGCCGGCGCTGGGTCTGCCGGCTCGCCCTCGGCCGGCTGGCTTTCTGACGCGGTGTCGGCCGCTGGTGTTTCGCTAGATCCTGCTTCGGCGCTTTCAGCGGCGGCGGGCGGCTCTTCGGGCTTCGGCTCTTCGGGCTTCGGCTGGTCGAGCTTGTCGAGGGCGGCCTTCAACTCTGCCTCACGCGAAGCGGCCGATTCGAGCGTGCCCTTCGCCTCGGCGAGCGCCTGCTCGGCCTCGGCGGCCTTGAGTTCGGCGGCCTTCTTCCGCTCCAGCACGGCCGCCAGCTCTCCGCTCAGCCGGTCCCGCACCACGCCGGGGTGGTCCCAGCCGAGGTTGATCTCCAGGCCCGACCGGTCGGCCATGGCCTGCTTTACTGCGGCGTAGCTGACGTCGGTCTTCCACAGGAAGAGCTTCTCAAGCTTCGGCGCCGCCGCCAACTTCGTGAGGGCCGAATCGGTGACGGCCGTTGCGTACAGGTTTAGGTACTGCAGCTTGCCGAGCGACGAAAGCGGCGCCGCGACGGCGTCGGTCACCGCGGTCTTCTCCAGATGCAGACGCTCAAGGTTTTGCATCTGGGCGAGCTTCGCGGCGCCGGCGTCGGTGATCTGCGAGCCGGAGACGTCCAGCCACACGATGTTGTCGGCGATCTCCAGGAGCCGGTCGATCGTCGCGTCGTCCACCGAGCGTGGGTTGCTGGGGAAGCCGATGCTGAGCAGCGGGCTGCCGGTGTACATCGGCACGATGCTCGCCCCTGAGGCGCGGAGCGCGTCCAGCACGGCGGGCGGCGCCGGGAGCACCTCTTTCTTGGGCTCGGCCTTTGGCTCCTCCGCGGCCTTGGGCTCGATGTCCATCTCGGCCTCGCCCGTGGCGGCGGCGGAGGTGAGCTCGGCGCCCTGGTCGATCCACAACTTGATGATCTTGATCTGCTCGGCGTCCAGCGGCTGCCCGCCCTTGGGCATGCGGAGCTCATCGTCGGGGTCGAGGATCAGCCGGGCGTAGACCTCGCTCTCCTCGGAGTTGCCCGCCCAGATGTAGTACTCGCTGTCGATCAGCTCGGTGAGCGTCTCGGCGTTGTGCATGCTGAAGCCGCCGAGGCTCCGCCGCTCCCCATGGCACTTGTTGCAGCGGGCGGCGAAGATCGGCTCCACGTCTTTGACGAAGTCGATCTTCTTGTCGTCGCCTGCCGCGGCCGGTGTGTCTTCGGCTGTCACCGGGGCGGCGGCGAGGACGACCGCCACGCCTAGAAGCAACTGCTGACAAATCCCGGGGAACCGCATGAGGAGCTCCTGTATGCTGTGCACGCAAGATGGGCCCGACCGGACCGTTCGGGCCGCCTTCAGCATAGCCTAGGCGCGGCGTCGGCTCCAGCAACGCCGCGGCTGCTGGGCGAGGCGTGCTGCGGCCGCCGCTTACCAGAGCCACCGCCGAAAACCGCAACCCTACTTGCCGCGTCTCACGCCCACCGCCCCCCACACTCCGCGGAACACGACACCCATGCCGCTTGCACCGCAAACTCCCACCAAACAGCCTGCCTCTGCCCCGCAAGCCAAGCGTGGCGTCGCCTGCGTGCGAAGGTTTGCCCCGTTCGTCGCCCTAGCAGGCTCTGTTGCGTTGGTGGGCGCGTTGGGCGGCTCGCCGGTCGACGCGGCTGACCCGGAGGCAGAACTCGCCCGCGTTATCGACGACGCTTGGCAGTTCCAGATGCGGGAGTACCCCGAGTTTGCCACCAGTGCGGGCGACCATCGGTACGGCGACAAGCTGACGCAGACCTCGGTGGCCGACGCCAACCGCCGGGCCGACGCCAACCGCCGGTTCCTTGCCCGGGTCGAGGCGGTCGATCGTGAGCGGCTGTCGCCGACTTCGCGTGTGAACGCGGCGATGCTTGCGCGGAGCCTGCGTGATGATCTGGCGGAGCACCGCTTCAAGACGCACCTGACGCCCATCAGCAACCGCGGCGGCTTTCACATCGAGTTCCCCGACCTGCCGAAGCGGGCGCCGCTGGTTACGGTCGCCGACTACGAGGACTACATCGCCCGCCTACGCGCCTTCGGCGGGCTGACTGACGGCAGCATCGCCCTGATGCGTGCCGGGCTGCGGGAGGGCGTGACCATGCCCGCCGTGATCATGGAGGGGTGGGAAGACTCGGTGGACGCCCACATCGTTGACGACCCGACGCAGAGCGTCTTGTACGGGCCGCTGAAGGAGCTGCCCGCCACGGTGGCCGAGCAGCACCACGCGCGGCTACGCCAGGCCGCGAGCGACGCGATCGCAACCGTGATCGTGCCCGCCTACCAACGCTTCAAACGGTTCTTGGCGGAGGAGTACATCCCCGGCTGCCGGACCGACGTCGGTGCGTCGGCCCTGCCCGACGGGCGGGACTTCTATCGCCACCGCGTGCGGAGATTCACGACGCTCGACACGACGCCCGAAGAGGTCCATGCACGCGGCTTGGCGGAGGTCGAGCGGATCCGCGGCGAGATGGCCGAGATCATCCAGCGCGTCGGCTTCGAGGGCGACTTCGCCGCGTTTGTCGAGCACCTGCGCACCAGCCCGGAGTTCTACGCCAAGACGCCCGAGGAGCTGATGGCCAAGACCTCGCTGATCCTCAAGCGCGCCGACGGCATGCTGCCCAAGATGTTTGGCGTGCTGCCCCGCATGCCCTACGGCCTGCGGGAGGTGCCCGACTACATCGCCCCGAAGACAACCAGCGCCTACTACATGCGGCCCGGCGGCGACGGCGCCACCGCCGGCTTCTACTACCTGAACACCTACAACCTGCCCAGCCGGCCGCTCTACTCGCTCGAGGCCCTGTCGCTGCACGAGGCGGTGCCGGGTCACCACCTGCAGCTGGCCCTGCAGCAAGAGATCGACGGGCTGCCCCAGTTCCGCAAGTTCAGCGGCTTCACCGCGTTCGTCGAGGGCTGGGCGTTGTACTCCGAGCGGCTGGGCCTAGAGATGGGGTTCTACGACGACCCGTACAGCGACTTCGGCCGCCTGACCATGGAGATCTGGCGTGCCTGCCGGCTGGTGGTCGACACCGGCGTGCACTACTTCGGCTGGACGCGGCAGGACGCGATCGACTTCATGGTGGAGAACTCCGCGATGTCCGAGCACAACATCCGGGCCGAGGTCGACCGGTACATCGGCTGGCCGGGGCAGGCCCTGGCGTACAAGACGGGCGAGCTGAAGATCCGCGAGCTGCGGGCCGAGGCCGAGCGGCGGCTGGCCGACCGGTTCGACGTCCGCCGCTTCCACGACGTCGTGCTGGGCAGCGGGGCCGTGCCGCTAGACGTGCTTGAGGAAAACGTCCGCGCGTGGATCACGGCAGAATCCGCTCCGCGGACCGCGAGCAGCGAGTAGCCCCACGCGGGCCGATCGGGCGGGCGCAGGGCAGTCGTGTGGTTGAGCGGTGACGCCGTCACGCGCCGCCCCGTCACGGGCCGCGCCGTCACGGGCCGCCTGGTCACGGGCCGCGCAGGCCGTCGGGCATCGCCATGCCCACCAGGCTCACCACGATGTACAGCGACACCACCACCCACCAGGCCATCACCGCGGGCGGCGGGGCCTCGACGCCCGTCACAAACACCAGAAGCCCCGCGATGGCGACCAGCCCAAGCACGCCGGCCAGCAGGCCGGGCGTGACCCAGCTGAGGACGCCCAGCAGCACGGCCGCCGCGGTCATGGTGATCAGCAGGTGCTTGGTGGAGAACGCCAGCCGCAGCTCCGGCGGGCGGGCCGCACGCTCCAGGGCGGCCTGCTCGGCGTCCAGCTCGTCGCAGGCCGCTTGCCGGGCGGCCACGTCGGCGTCGTTGGCGGCGTGGTCTCGCAGCCGCGCTAGCTCGACCAGCCGCCGCCGCCGCTCGGC
>JBCCQL010000102.1:0-9260 GCA_039024355.1 Planctomycetota bacterium | reverse complement strand
GATCGCGCCGGCCAGGATCGCCGACGGCAAGACAATGCTGCCCGTGCGGAGCCGCAGCGTAGCGAGCAGCACCTGCAGCGCAAACATCGAGGCGAACAGCCTCACGCCCGCAGGGCCCAGCAGCCCGCCGGGCTCGCCCGCGGCGGTGGCGGCGGCGAACAACGCCGCCGGGATGGTCACGGCGAAGGCCCGCGTGTGGCGCTCGCGGAGCAAGGCCACGAGGTAGCCGCTGAAGATGATCTGCTGCGTCACCGCCACGGGCGCCGCCGCCGGGATGACCAGCAACGCCCTGAGCCACCGCCCGGGGCTGCAGAGCTGCGGGCGGGTAATCGCTACGCCGAAGCCGCCGGCGAAGAGCAGGTACGCCAGGTAGAAGCCGGCGCCGGCGGCGAAGCCTACGGCCGCGCGGCGGGCCCACTTGGCGTCGACAACCAGACCATACGCGCTGTACGGATGGCTCTCCATGGCCATCATGCCCAGCAGCGTGCCCAGGGCGATGAGCGTCATCGCGGTGCCGCCGGTGCTCTTCTCGTACAGGGAGAACTCGGCGCCCACGGACATCGCCCCTAGGTTCAGCGCGGCCGCGATGCACGCCAGCACGCAGCACCAGCACAGCAGCTTGGCAAGTGGCGGGAGCGCGGCGAGCCGCTCTACGCTAAACATCGGGGCAGCGACCTTCGGCGGTGTGAATCCGTCCACGCGGGCACGCGGAGCAGCAGCCGAGGACACTCGTGTCTTAGGCTGGCCCCGTCGCGGGCGGGGTATTAGCAGAAGCCGGCGGCCGGTGCACCAGGAACTCGCCCGCTGCCGACGCTAGCAGCGACGGCCCGGGTCGATCGACGCAGAATGCGTTGGACAAGGCGGCCGGCCGACCGATTCAGTCGCCGAAGCCGTTTGGGTTCGCCTGGTGCCACCGCCACGCAGAGGCGACGACGTCGCGGATGTCGGTGTGCTGCGCCCGCCAGCCGATGGCCGCCGCGGCGCTCTCGGGGTCGGCGACCAGCTGCGGAGGGTCGCCGTCGCGTCGCTCGCCTTCGACCGTCTTGATCGGCTTGCCGGTCACCGCCTCGCAGCAGTCGATCACCTCGCGGACGCTGGCGCCGCGGCCCGTGCCCAGGTTCAGCTTGATGGCGGTGGCGTCGCCCAGCTTCTCCAGCGCCATCAGGTGGGCGGACGCCAGGTCGTCGACGTGGATGTAGTCGCGGATGCACGTGCCGTCGGGCGTTGGGTAGTCCGTGCCGAAGATGGTGATGTGCTCGCGCTGCCCCAGCGCGACCTGCAGCACCAGCGGGATGAGGTGGCTCTCCGGCGTGTGGTCTTCGCCAATCGAGCCGTCCGCCGCGGCGCCCGACGCGTTGAAGTACCGCAGCGCCGCGTAGCTCAGCCCGTAGGCTTGGCGGTAGTCTTCTAGTGCGTGCTCGATCACCAGCTTGGTGAACCCGTAGGGGCTGATAGGGTTTTGCGGGTGGTCTTCGGGGATCGGCACCTGCTGGGGCACGCCGTAGGTCGCGCAGGTGCTAGAGAAGACCACGCGGGAAACGCCGCAGTCCCGCATCGCGTCGAGCAGCGAGAGCGTGCCCACCACGTTGTTCTGGTAGTACTTGGCCGGGTCGGTGACCGACTCATTCACCGAGGCGTAGGCGGCGAAGTGCATCACGGCGTCGATGCCGTGCTCTCGCATCGTGCCGCGTAGCGTCTGGCCGTCCAGCAGGTCGGCGGTGATAAGCCGCTGCGGGTCTGCCGCGCCGCGGTGGCCGTACACCAGGTTGTCGTACACCCAGACGTCGTGCCCGGCGCCGGTCAGGTGCTTCACGGCGTGGGAGCCAACGTAGCCGGCGCCGCCGGTGACCAAGATTTTCATAGGGCAGAAGCGTTGCAGAAGGCGGATCGCGGACACGGTGCGTAGCAGCGTAAACCGCGCGTCAGGTTCTCGCAACGCCGCCGGGCGTGGCAGCTGCGTTGCGGCTCCTCCTCAGCACGCTCAGCCGAAAGCAATCGGCAGGTCGACCGCTTCGGCCAGGCGTCGGAGGTACTGCGTGCGGGGGATTTCCGTCGCCCCCATTGTGCCGGTGTGCTCGGTCCACTGCTGGATGTCGAGCAGGCGGTAGCCACGCCGGTTGAGCCGCTCTACCAGCCGCACTAGCGCGACCTTCGAAGCATCGGTAACCGTGTGGAACATCGACTCCGCAGCGAACGACCCGCCGACGGCGACGCCGTACAGCCCGCCGGCCAGGCGGCCATCACGCCAAACCTCGACGCTGTGGGCGTGGCCTAGCCGGTGCAGCCGGGTGTAGGCGGCGATCATTGGCTCGGTCAGCCAAGTGGCGCCCCGCCGGCCGGGGGCGGTTGCGCAGCCCTGGATGACTGCCGAGAAGTCGCGGTCGAACGTCGTTGTGAACCGGCCGGAACGGAGCGTCCGCTGCAGCCGCCGCGAGACGTGCAGCCCGCCATCGGGTTCGATCACGGCCCGCGGGTCCGGCGACCACCAGAGCATCGGCTCGTAGTCCGCGTCGGGCCAGGGGAAGATGCCATGGCGGTAGGCGTCTAGCAGCCACTCGGGCTCCAGCACCCCGCCGATGCCGACGAGCCCCTCCGGCGCCGATTGCTCTGGCCGTGGGAAAAAGCGCGGCCCCTCCAGCGCGGCGGGGCGTTCGCCTTCGCGGGGGCGTGCGGCGGGCGTCGGATCCGTTTCGGCGGCCATGACCCAAGAATACGCGCCCGGCGCCGCGTGGCCTAGCGTTGGCTCGGGCGCCGCGAGCGCGGGGCCGCCGCGATGTGATGCAGGGCCGGCGTCACCACAGCAGCTTGATCTCGCCGAGCATCTCTTCCCACATCAGGCCTTGCAGCCTGCCGGACTCTACGCGTTTGTCGTAGCTCACCCGGCACGTGAAGCGTGGCTTGACCCATGCAGTGGCTTCATCGGGCGCCGTTACGGTGGGGCGTGGCGACGGAAAACGGCGGAGGTCGTCGAGCAGCTCCAAGCCCTCGTCGAGCGAAAGCTCGGGCGTCACACGCCCGGCGTACAGCAGCCGACCGTTGACCTCCGTGGCGATGAACAGGGTGCTGATCTGGCTGTTGCGGTCCGACTGGTAGCCCAGGATCAATGCGTCGATCTTTTTGCGTTTCAGCGGCGCCGCACTCTGGCTGCGATTGCCGGGGCCGGCCTTGCCCCCGCCCTTCACCGCGGCGTCTTCGGCAAACGCGCCCATGGCCTCCTCCATGCCCATCTCTTCACCGCCGCCGGCCGGGGCGGCGTTGGCGATGGCGCCGAGCAGGTTCTTCTTGGGCGGCTCCTTGATGTTCCACTGCCAGAGCTGGTCGTAAGGGATGCCGCCGATGATCACAACCGAACCGAGCACCGCGGCCGCCGCCGTGCAAAAGGCGTTGGCCAGCAGGTGCTTGCGAGGCATGGCGGCCAGCAGCTTCCGCCAGCCGGAGGTTGGCTTGACGATAACGTCGGCGATGCCCGAGTCGGGGTCGTCCATCGCTGTGACTATGAAAACGGCGACGTGGCAGCCAAGCATCGTGCACAGACCGATGAGCAGCTGCGCGACGGACCACGAGCTGCGGACGGCTTCGTCCGTGATCCCAAACCGCACCGCCACGCTGGCGGTAAGCACCGCGACGCCGCTCGCCGCGATCACCCACGCCCACGCCGGGATCATCCGCAGCGCAGCCGTGATTGCCGACGGCGGCGGGGCGGCTGGCTGGCCGGCGGCGGGCGCCTCCCAATCGCGCTCGATTTCGACATACACCCCCGCGCTGGCGTACCAGCCGCAGCGGGGGCACGCGGTGGTTTGCGCGGTGGCGAACGATTCGCCGCACTGCTGGCAGCACGGGCCGCCCGCTGCGGGTGCGTTTGGGGATTCCGCGAGGTCGGTCGGGTTTTCCTCGACAACAGCAGTGTCCACAAACGCCTCGGCAAACAGACAAGAATGCCGGCGCCGTTCCCCGTCGTGCGCCGCGGCTCCGCCCTCGGCCAAAGCGTAGCTCAAACCGCCGAAGGGCCCCGCCCTGCGACGCCGGTCACCAGCCCCAGCCCTGCTAAGCCGCGGCGGATGCGACGGTCGTGGCGGGCAGGAGGCCTGTGCCGGCAGCCACGCGTGGCGTGCCGCCGGCAGGCCCCGCCGCTATACTGCATGCACCTGCGGTGAGGCGGGCCTACGAGCGTGCGAACAAAACCTCGGGCTTTTGCGGCGATGTCTGCGAAATAGGCCGTGAAACGCCGATCGCCTGCCCCGACTTTCGGTTTTGTCCGTTAGCTCCAAGCGTCGGCTGCCGGAAACCATGGCCCGCTCACGATGAGCACACGCGAAAGCGAGGCGCCCGTGTTGGACGACAACACCCAATCGCCCGGCGAGGCAGACCCCCTGTCCACGTCAGGGCCAGCTACAGGGCCAGCTACAGGGCCAGCTGCCGCGAACCCGTACGGCGATCCACCGGCGCAGCGGACCTTCGACAAACCAAACCTGGTGCTGAAGGACCCCGACCCGTACGCCTTTGCCAACCGCATCCGGCGCCTGACGCTGGTCTTCGCGCTGCTGTCGCTGCTGGTGGCGGGTCCCTACCTGGTCAGCCGCTTCACTTACTACTTCCGCTATTCACAGCTGCGGGCGGAAGTGGACGTAGCGACCGAGACGCTGCCCGACCTGAAGCCGCGCCTGCAAGACCTGATGACGGCCTCTCGCCTGGTGGCCAAGCGGATCGGCCCCAGCGTCGTCAGCATCCAGCGGCCGGACATCAAGGGCGATCAGGGCCAGGGCTCCGGCGTGATCGTAGACGCCGAGGGCTACATCGTCACGAACTTCCACGTGGTGGACAACGCAGCGGCGCTCTACGTGCAGCTGGACGACGGCCGGACGATCGACGCAACCATCGTCGGCATGGACCGCGGCTACGACCTGGCCGTGCTGAAGATTGAGGCCCCCAACCTGATTGCCGCCGAGTGGGGCGACAGCGAAGAACTGCAGGTGGGCGACCTGGTGTGGGCGGCGGGCAGTCCGTTCGGCCTGCGCCGGAGCATTACTTTCGGCATCGTCAGCGCTCTGGAGCGCCGGAGCTCGAGCGGTGTGACCGGCACGGCGTACCAGGAGTACCTGCAGACGGACGTCGCCGTGAACCCGGGCAACAGCGGCGGGCCGCTGGTCGACCTAGAGGGCAGGGTGGTCGGCATCAACACGGCGATTGTCGGCGAGTCGTACCGCGGCATCAGCTTCGCCATCCCGACCACCATCGCCCGCAAGCAGTACCAACGCCTCCGCAAAGACGGCTGGATAGAGCGTGGCTACCTGGGCGTGTCTCCCACCGACGTGCCGCCACGCGTGCGGCAGGTGCTGGGGCTGGAGGACGGCGAGGGCGTGTTCGTCGCGAACGTCATCCGCCCGGGCCCGGCGAGCAACGCCGGCATCCGCCAGGGCGACGTCATCGTCGAGTGGAACGGCGTCGAGGCACGCGACGCTACGCTGCTCAGCCGCGAGATCGCATCGACGGAGGTGGGCTCGACCGCGAACGTCGTGGTGCGGCGACTGGTGCGCGGCCGGCCCGCCGAGCGGACGCTCGAGGTCCGGGTGAGCGTCTCGCCGTACAGCGTCCGCCCCGGCGCGAGCCAATAACCAGAGAAGGCGCCGGGCCGCCCGGCACGGCACGGAGGCGCATCGGGTGAGCCAGTTCGACGGCCGCGACACCAAAGAGCTCGTCCGGCAGGCGACCGACATTGTCGACCTGGTAGGCGGCTATCTCCAGTTGCGGCGCCAGGGGCGGAACTACGTCGGCCTGTGCCCGTGGCACGACGACTCGAAGCCCAGCCTGCAGGTCAACCCCGAGCGGCAGACGTACAAGTGCTGGGTGTGCGACCTGGGCGGCGACATCTTCAGCTTCGTCATGAAGATCGACGGGTTGGAGTTCCGCGAGGCGCTCGATATGCTGGCCGACCGGGCGGGCATCCCGTTGGCGCCGCCCACGGGGCCCAAGCCGCAGCCCGGCGGCCCGGGCGACAAGAAGACGCTGCTGGCCGCCGCCGCGTGGGCCGAGCAACGCTTCGCCGAGTGCCTGCGGAGTGACCCCGCCGCCGAGCCCGCGCGGCGGTACCTGGCCGAGCGTGGCATCAACCCCGCGAGCGTCGAGCGGTTCCGTATCGGCTTCGCGCCCGACCGCTGGGATTGGCTGCTGGGGGCGTCGCGGGCGACCGGCTTCTCGCCGGCCGTGCTCGAGCGGATCGGCTTGGTTAAGCGGCGGCAGTCGGGCGAGGGCTGCTACGACTTCTACCGCGGGCGGGTGATCTTCCCCATCCGCGACATCCGCTCGCGGCCTATCGCGTTCGGCGGCCGCGTGCTGCCGGAGTTCGCCGAGAACGCGGGCGGCAAGTACATCAACTCGCCGGAGACGCCGCTCTTCTCCAAGAGCAACCAGCTCTACGCTCTGGACCTGGCGCGGGACGCCATTGCGCGTGAGGGGCGGATTGTTGTCACCGAGGGCTACACCGACGTGGTGATGGCCCACCAGCACGGCGTGCAGAACGTGGTGGCCGTGCTCGGTACGGCGCTCGGCGAGAAACACCTGCCGCTGATCCGGCGGTTCACTGATAGCATCGCCCTGGTCTTGGACGGCGACGAGGCGGGGCAGCGACGCACGGGCGAGGTGCTCGAGCTGTTTGCCGCCAGCGAGATCGACCTGCGGATTCTGGGGTTGCCGGCCGGCCTCGATCCGTGTGATTTTATAGCCTCGCCCAAGGAAGGGCAGGGAGCCGACGCGTTCCGCGGCCTGGTCGCCCAGGCGCCGGACGCCCTCGAACACAAGATGCAGGCCGTGACCAAGGGACTGGTTGCAACCAGCGATACGCACGGGGTCGCCACGGCGGTGGACGGCCTGCTGGCCACGCTCGCCAAGGCGGGCGCCGGCCGGGTGGGGTCCCACGCCATGCTGCGGGAGCAGAGCCTGCTGAGCCGGCTTGCGCGCCGCTTCCAGCTGCCAGAAGACCAGCTGCGCCGGCGGCTCGTCAGCCTGCGGGCCGGCGCCGCAAGCCGCCCGGCGCCGTCGCCGGTGCAAGACGAAGCAGGCCCCCACGCGTCGGCCCAGCACCCGGCCGCCACGCCCGCCATCCCGCCGCGGGAGCAGGCCCTGCTGGAGCTGCTGCTGACCGACGCCGAGAGCGCCCGGCGGGTGTTTGCGGCGGTGCCAGAAGAACGCCTCACTACGGCGGCCGGCCGTCGCCTTTACCTGATGGTGAGCGACTGCTTGGAAGTGCACGGCGACGTAGAGTTCCACCGCCTGATGGACGCCGCCGAGGACCAGGCCATCAAGAGCCTGCTGGTCCGCATCGACGACGCCCGGGCGGAAAAGGCGGACACGGCGTCGCCCACGCAGCTGGACGACCTGCTGCAGAGCTACCAGCGAGAGCAAGACGACGCCCTCCGCCGCGGCGACCACGCCGCGCTGCGTGAGGGGCGCCTCGACGAACACCAGGAGGAGGAGGTCCTCAACAACCTGTTCCGCAAGCTGAAGGACCGGCAGACAGGTCCCCTTTCCACGGATGGATAAGGGTGTCTCGCCGGTGGCGCCAGATGCCGCCGCGTCCCAACGGGCCGCGCTGTGCGGATGGCTTCGTCACCTCACCCCGTTCGCACAGGATGTGCGAGAGGAGTCGAACGATGATCACGCCCGCTGCCGGCCGTTCTCGGCCCACCACGTTTGATGCCGGCCACGCCACAAGCACGCCTCCGGCGACGCCGGTCGCCGGCGCCGCCCAGGCCGGGGTTGCCCAGCCCGACGGCGCCGACGCCGACGCCCGCCTGGCAGGCGACGCCGACCAGTCGTCCCCCGAGACGCCACCGCCGGCGCCCGCTTGGGAGATGCGGCCCGGCCTCCGCCGGTTGGCCCGCCTCGCCGAGAAGCAGGGCTACCTGACCTACGCCCAGGTGGGCGCCTTCCTGCCGGACGAGGCCATCGGCGCCGAGCGGACCGACGCCGTGCTCGACGTGCTGAACCGGCTGGGCATTGAGCTGCGGGACGACCCCGGCGCGCGGCCGCGGCGGGCCGAGGACGTCGAGAGCTCGCCCCTGCTGCAGGAGGTGGCGCCCGGCTCGTCGAGCGACCCCATCCGCATGTACCTCTCGCAGATGGCCGAGGCGCCGCTGCTGTCGCGGGAGGAAGAGATCGCGATGGCCAAGAAGATCGAGCTCAACCGGAAGCGGTTCCGCCGGAATCTGCTCCGCTCGTTCTACGCGCTCGAGGCGACCGTCAAGACGCTCGAGAAGGTCCACCGGGGCGAGCTGCCCTTCGACCGTACGATCAAGGTCTCGCTGACCGAGCGGCTGACCAAGGAGCAGGTGCAGGCACGGATGCCGCACAACCTGCCGACGCTCCGCCGGCTGATGGACCTGCAGCGGGCGGACTTCGCCACGCAGCTTGACAACCGGGCGGGCGCCGCGGCAAAGGCCGCCGCCCGCCGCCGCTACCTCCGGCGCCGCGAGAAGATGCTGACGCTCGTCGAGGAGCTGAGCCTGCGGACGCGGCGGGTGCAGCCGCTGATACGCGAGATCGAGCAGTACGCCGCGCGGATGGATGAGGTCCGCCGGCAGCTGGCCGACCTCCAGGCCAGCGGCGCCCCGGACGACAAGATCGCGTCGGTCCGGGCGGAGCTGAAGCAGATCATGCGCCGCACGCTCGAGAGCCCGTCGAGCCTGCGTAGGCGTGCGTCGGAGCTCCGCGGGCAGTTCAAGGCGTTCGAGAACGTCAAGCGGGAGCTGTCCAGCGGCAACCTCCGCCTGGTTGTTTCGATCGCCAAGAAGTACCGCAACCGCGGGCTGAGCTTCCTTGACCTGATCCAGGAGGGCAACACGGGCCTCATGCGTGCGGTCGACAAGTACGAGTACCGCCGAGGCTTCAAGTTCTCCACCTACGCCACGTGGTGGATCCGCCAGGCGATCACCCGCGCAATCGCGGACCAGGCGCGGACGATCCGCATCCCGGTGCACATGATCGACGTGCTCACCAAGCTGCGCAACACGGCCAAGCAGCTGCAGCAAGAGCTGGGCCGCGAGCCGACCACCGAGGAGACTTCGCTCGCCTCGGGCGTGCCGCTGGAAGAGACCGAGCGCGTGCTGGACATCGGGCGCCACCCGGTGAGCCTCGACCGGCCGGTGGGCGACGGCGACGACTGCAGCTTCGGCGAGTTCGTCGAGGACCACTCGACCGAAAACCCGTACAAGCTGGCGAACAACGGCCTCTTGCGGGAGCGGATCGAGGAGCTGCTCAACACGCTC
>JBCCQL010000101.1:0-9269 GCA_039024355.1 Planctomycetota bacterium | reverse complement strand
GGCCGACGAGATCCTCGACCTGTTCCCTACGATGCTCGCGCTGGAGAAGCTGGGCGACAACACGCCGGGCGCCGAAGCATCGGACCCGGCAGGCCTTGCGCAGCCCGCCCTGGTGGGGGAAGCGCCGTTGCGGGACGGGCCGTCCGGGGACGGGACGTCCGGGGCCGGGCAGCCGGGCCATGGGCAGCTGGGCGACCTGCGGCTAGTGCGCGAGGTAGGCCGCGGCGGCATGGGCGTCGTCTACGAAGCGGTGCAGCAGTCGCTCGGCCGGCGTGTGGCGGTCAAGGTCTTGCCGCAGCGGACGCTCTTCGACACCCAACGCCTCGAGCGCTTCCGCCGCGAGGCCCGCACCGCCGCCGCCCTGCAGCACCCGCACATTGTGCCCATCTACGGCGTCGGCGAGCAGGACGGCATCCACTACCTGACGATGCAACTCATCGACGGCGCCGGGCTGGACGAGGTGGCGAAGCTGGTGGGCGACTCCGCCGGCGCGTTACGCGACGCCACGGGCAAAACCAACGCAGGCGGTGGAGCAACCAGCCGCATCGCCAGCCGGCTGGCCCACGCGTTGGTGGCCGGCGGCTTCGACACGACGCTCACCGGCAGCCAGGCGTGGGGAGCGGGCGCCGGGGCGACCGACGCATCGCCGCACGGCGACAACCTGCCGGGCCCCGCCACCAAGGGGCATGGCGACGACGCCACGGCCGCCTTCTCCGGCTCGACGCTGCGGGACACGCCGGGCGGCCTGCTCGACACGTCCGGCGGGGTCTCGCTGCATGTTTCGCCCCAGGACGCGGGGCCCGTTTCCGCGCACACCGCTGCCCCCCCGGCCCTGCCGGCGGTCGGGGCCGACTACTACGCCGGCGTGGCGAAGATCGGCATCGAGACCGCCGAGGCCCTGGCCTACGCCCACGCCCGCGGCACCATGCACCGCGACATCAAGCCCGCCAACCTGTTGCTGGACCAGCGTGGCTGCGTCTGGATCACCGACTTCGGCCTCGCCAAGGCGATCGACCCGCTGCAGGACGACGGCGTCAGCCGCACCGGCGAGATGGTCGGCACGCTCCGCTACATGGCGCCCGAGCAGCTGCGGGGCGAGGCCGACCCGCGGAGCGACCTCTACAGCCTGGGGCTCACCCTGTACGAGCTGGTGACCTGGCGGCCGGCCTTCGAGGCGTCGGCGCCCAGCGAGCTGATCCGCAAGATCACGGCCGAGCCGCCCGCCACGCCGCGGCGGCTGAACCCCGGGGCGCCACGCGACCTGGAGACCATCATCCTCAAGGCGATGGCGCCCGACCCGGCCGACCGCTACCAAACCGGCGACGACCTGGCGGCAGACCTCCGCCGGTTCCGCGACGCGATCCCTATCGCCGCCAAGCGGGCAAGCCCCGCGGGCCGGGCTCGGCGGTGGCTGCGGCAGAACCCGGTAACCGCGGGCCTGTCGGCGGCCGTCGTGCTGCTGGCGTGCACCACGCTGTGGGCCGTTGGCGGCTACACGGGCTTGGCGCCAACCCCACCATTCTCGCCAACCTCGCCAGCTGCGGAGACCGGGGCGGGCGGCGCAGGCGACGGGGCGGCCGCGTCTGAGCTAATCGCCACACCGCGGCCGCCGGCGGCGCCACCGATGGGGCCACCGATGGGGCCGCCGGGAATCGCCGCGCCACCCGATCCACCACCCGGCCCCCGCGGCGCCCCAGGCAGTTGGCCGCCGCAGCGCGGGCCTGGGCAGTTCGGCGGGCGAGAAGGCCCGCCACGCAGCCCACCCAGAGAAAGGCCGCCCGGCCCACCGCGGCCGCCACAGCAAGGCCTCGGGCCCGGTGACGCGCGCGGCGGCTTCGGCGGCCCGCCGGGCAATGGTCCACCTGGCAGCGGCCGCCTGAACGGGCCTCGCGGCACCGGACGCCTCGGCGACCGACCGCCACGCGGGCCACGCCGCGGCAACGGCCCTGCCCCACCCCGCAGCCCGGGCGCCCCGCCCCGACCTTAAAACCAACGCACAAAACCAAAAGTCGGGGCAGGCGATCGGCGTTTCACGGCTGATTCCGCAGACATCGCCGCGAAGGACCAAGGTTTTGGTCGGACGCTCTTAGAGCGCACCTCCGCCAGGTATCGCGTCGCTCGCTGACCGCGGCTGCGGCTGGCTTCGAGAGCCTGCATCGGCGATGCACCACATCGCCTGCGTCGCCCTCCTGGCCGTGGAAATCGCCACTTCGCCATCTGGCTACGCTCGCTCAACATCCGGTGTAGGTTCCGCTTCTTGCCGCTCGCAGCGAGCTGGCGCCAACACAACCATTCGTGCTTATCCGCGTCATTCGCGGGCAAAACAACCTGTGAACGCCCGTAGTACCAGTACCGCGTTTGCAGGCAATGGGTGACGGCAGTCGACGACGCGGCCGCACGCCGCAGCGCCGGCCACGATTGGCGCCGCGCTCAGCCGATTCGCTATACTCCGCGGCACGACGCAGCCCGCGTGGAGGCCAACTGGCGGCGAAGCGGCCCCGCCTGGCGCCGCACGCCGCCCGGCAACCTACCGCCACGCCCCAAGGAGACGGCGATGGACGACCCGCGAACCGTTCCGCTGGCCTACGACTGGTCCGCCACCGTGGGCCAAGACGAGCAGTGGCTCATCGCCCGCCTGCACCCGGGCCCGCGGCCGTTCGGCGACGTCATCGGCCTGGCCCTGCCGCTGTGGGCCGAGATGGAGCGCCGCTGGGCCACGCTGCTGGTCGTGCAGATGGACGAGGTCGAGTTCCTCAGCAGCAGCCTGATGGGCGAGCTGGTGCGGCTGTACAAACGCGTCGCCCAGCGGGACGGCGCCCTGCGGCTGTGCGGCCTGCGGCCCGAGTGCGCCGACGCCCTCCGCACGTGCCACCTGCACGAGGTGCTGCCCACCTACGCCACGCGGCACGACGCCGTGCACGCCTAGCGAGCGGCGGCATCCGGGCGGCTGTGTTTGCCCGCGAGTCACCCCGCTGGTCACGTCGATCAGCGCGGGCGGCAGCGGAGCAAGCGGCGGACGCTCCTACGCACACCACTCAGAAAACGTCGCCTCAAAACCCATCCGCGATGATCCGCGTCACCGGCGGGCCTCTCCTGAATGCCCGCAACCCTTATAAACAACGCACAAAACCGAAAGTCGGGGCAGGCGATCGGCGTTGCACGGCCGATTTCGCAGACGTCGCCGCAAAAGACCTAGGTTTTGTTCGCACGCTCCTAGCCCGACGGCGGCCACTTGTCTGAAACCCTCCCGCCCGATCCCGCCCCCCTCTCGGCCCCGCACCCCGAGGCCGAGCCGGCGAAACCAGGCCCCGCCCGCCGCACGCTGGCCATGCTCAGCCTGATCCTGGCGGGCGAAGCGGTCTTCGTGCCCATCTACCACCTCAACCGCTACTTCAAGTCGAGCTTCGAGGCGGTCTTCCAGATCAACGCGTCGCAGATCGGCGACCTGTTCTTCTGGTTCGGCGGCGTGTCGATGGCCTCGTACCTGCTGGGCGGGCCGATCGCAGACCGCTTCTCGCCGCGGGTGCTGCTGGCGGGCAGCCTCCTGCTGACCGGCGCCGGCGGGCTGTACATGGCGACCATTCCCGGCTTCAAAGCGCTGCAGTGCCTGTTCGCCTTCTGGGGGGCGTCCTCCATCCTGGGCTTCTGGGCGCCGCTGATGCGCGCCACCCGCGAGTGGGGTGGCCAGCTGGCCCAGGGCCGGGCCTTCGGCCTGCTCGACGGCGGGCGTGGGCTGCTGTCGGCCGTCATCGCGTCGCTGGCCACGCTGCTGTTCGCCTCGACCCTTGGCGACGGCCAAGACCCCGCCAGCCAGGCCGCCGCGGTCCGCGCGGTGCTGTGGTTCTACGCGGCGTGCTGCCTGGCGGCGGCGGCGGGCGTGTGGCTCTGCCTGCCACGCTCGCCATCGCCCGCCCCTCCCGGCGGCGGCGGCACCGCGAACCCACCCGGCGGCGGCGCCACCCGCGGCGCCCTGCTCCACCGGCTGACCACCGTCGCCCGCCTGCCCGCGGTTTGGCTGCAAACGGTCATCTTGTTCACGGCCTACGCGTCGTTCCGCGGCTTCGACAACTACGGCGACTACGCCGAGAAGGCCTTCGGCCTGGACGCCACGCAGTCCGCCTCGCTGGCCGCCGGCCTCAGCTACCTGCGGGCCGTCGCCGCCCTGGGCGCCGGGTGGGTGGCCGACCGCTGGCTGGGCGTGTCGCGGACCATCGCCCTGGGCTTCGTGACGCTCATCGCCTGCTTCGCGCTGCTGATCGCCACGCCCACCACCGCCGCGTTCTACTACCTAGCCGTGGCGAACATGGCCGTCAGTGCCGTGGCGTTCTTCGGCCTGCGTGGCATCTACTTCGCCCTGTTCGAAGAGACACGCGTGCCCCGCGCCGCCACCGGCACGGCCGACGGCCTGATCTCGTTCATCGGCTTCACGCCCGACACGTTCTTTGCCAAGCTGCACGGCTGGCTGGTCACAGTGCCGGAGGCCCAGGCCGCCCAGATGTCGCCCGAGGCCATCGCCGCCGCCCAGCTAACCGGCTACCAAACCCTATTCACCGTGCTGCTGGCGCTGTCCGCCGTCGGCCTGGCAGCAGCGTGGCTGCTAGGCCGCCTCGCAGCGCGGGCGACGCGTGTTCCAGATGAGTAGGGCGCTACCATATGGCGGTTCTTACGTGGGCCAAGCAAAGTGGCATTGCTTCCATCACCTCGCCAGCACCGCTTACGGAGAAGAGGCGAGCGGGCAGCCCGTCTAAAGCACGCCCCTGCGGGGTATAGCCCTTTCGCTCAGCAGCCCTGCTGTGTCGCCATGCGATTCAAAACCAAGACCCTACTCGTCATCACCGCCTTGTTTTGTCTGCTTTTCGGCGCCTACGCACGCGTCGCAACCACCAACAGGGCATATTGCGAACGGGGCAGACAGTTGCAGCGGCGGGGATACCTTGTGGTGCACAACAGGGGTTTGTTTGGCGTGTATCCGGTTCGCGTAATCGCAAACTGCAACTTCGATCCAGACGGCCCTTCAGTTATAACGGCGGCAGATTTAGAACTGCTTGCGTCGCTCGGCAGCCTGCGATACGTAACTTTCATTGGTGCTGTGCAGCGGAGGCCGCGTCCGCAGTATTTTGAATGTGCCGACTGCCTTAAGCAGCTGAAGGCCCTACAGAACCTCAAAGGGGTCCGCCTTCTTTGCACCGGCATTACAGAGCAAGACATCGGCTTCCTTCAAGGAATGCACTCGCTCGAAAGCATCTACGTGCTAGGCGTTCCGCTTTCCGACCCTACCGTCGACGCGTTGTGTACACTGCCAAACCTGGAGGAACTTCGTGTACTACCAGGGGATGTTTCTGTGCGATCGGCCGCCCTGATTAAAGCACTGCGGCTTGATAAGCCGGCGGACGCACGCAGGTAGCGAATCGGCGGACTGCGAGGCTCTGACGCGCTTTGCGGCAAGCCTGCTACCTGGGCGGCGCCATGACTCCAAGGCGATGCCATCGTGCTGGCAGGGCGCCACCAGCCATCGCCACCGCTGCCTGATAAGCAGACGCCTGTCCTGACCCACAAAGATCACCATCGCCACGAGTTATGATCGGCGAACTATTCGGGCGTGACTATCACCATTATGCAAGCCGCCTGCGTCTTAAGTTATCCGAGGGTGATGCGCGATCGGCGGGGAGGCTCTGGGGCCTGCCTCCAAGAGGCGTGGCGCCTGCCCTGACACTGCCTACGACCAGATACTTTTGCACAGTCGCTCTGGATGCTTCCCGCTACGTATCCCTGTTTGTGTCCCTGCTGCTTGAAGACCTCGAAGACGGCTATGCGGCCATCTACAACGAGGCGAGCACTATCGTACAGTTTGCGGTGCACACGCAATCACCAGGGGATTTTGATCGCCTGCCGGCGACTATCGCAGGTGTTCCACTTCAGATGTGCGCTGACCCCGAGTCTCGCGAAGGTCACCTCGAAACATGGAACGATTACTGTCGCTACGACCACATGATCGTTAGCCACAAACTGGGTGGCTATCCGCAATACGAGAACTGCCGATTAGACTCGTTGGAAGCAGCATGGTCGGCGTTGTCCGGCGGGTACTTCCACCTCCTACAGCTCTGTGCGCCTGGGGGTTTCGCCGACGACCTTCCCTGCGGGTATTACGACTGGCCCTTTGGGTACAACACCTTTCACGTATTCGCAAAGGTGATCGCTCAGCCTCCGTTCGTCAAATTCCTTTACAACTGGGGTTGACGCTGCGAGTGAAACAAGGGCAAGCGTCGAAGCTACAACGGGCCATGAGCTGGTGTAGCCGTCTCGCTGCTCAGCGACTCCTGCCGCGGCGCCGCCGCTGAAGGACACCGCCACTGAGGGCGCTCGCAATGAATCCGCTGACCCGAGCAACCCGTTCGCCTCGCCGGCGGTGATCGAATCCGACCGCGATAGCCCTGCATAACAACGCCACACTCAATCACGCCGCGGTCTCGGCGGCGCCGACGCTACCGCACCGCCTGCACCATCACGCGGCGGGGGAGCTTGCCGATGGGGAGGTCGCGGCTGCAGACCTGCAGCAGCTCTACCGGTCGGCCGCTGGGCCCGTCCGTTGGGCCGCCGACGGGCTGGAAGCCGTGCTTGTGGGCGAAGCGGAGCGAGGGCTCGGTGGTGGGCCGGGTGATGAGCTTTACCGTGGCGCCCGCGGGCGGGGCGAGCGCGTCCGCCAGCGCCGCGCACAAGTAGCCCTGCGACACCTTGTCCTCGGCCCACGCGAAGCCCAGGTACCAGGCGTGCGGCGTGGCCGTGGGCCGGCGGTGGACGTCGCCGGCGCCGATCTGCCGGGCCGTCGCCCCGCCGGACAGCAGCCGCTGGGCCATCGCCTTCTTCAGCGGGTAGACGATGGCGACGCCCACCACGCCGCCGAACTTCTGCTGGGTGCTGTCCCACCGCTGCAGCACGCGGTAGACGTCGGGCCGGGCTTCGCCGATGGCGGCCAGCTCTTCCAGGCTCCGCACGCGGTCCGCGGCCACGTAGTCCGCCAGCCGCAGCTGCACCAGCCGCAGCTCCTCGGGCGTAGCGGTGCGGAGCTGGTAGATGCCTCGGCCCGGCAGGCGAGACCACGCCACCCGCGTGCCGTGCTGCAAGGCCGCGAACGCCCCGGAGCTGGCCAGCGACTGCAGCAGCCACTCCGGCATTTCGAGCGAGAGTTCTAGCACCGCGGCCTCCTGCCCGTGCGATTGGTGTGTTGTCCCGTGGCGTGATGGGTAAGAGCCGACGGGCAAAGCCGAAAGCCGGGGCAGCCCGTCGCCTCCACGCCCGTCGTCTTCATGCCCGACGCGCGGATTTTGGGCGTTGCCGGCGGCGGGGGCAAGACGAGATCGCCCCGCCCGCCAAAGTGGTCACCCGCACGCGGCGGCGTAAAATTTGGCTGCCAGGCGCCAACCAACGAATCGAACGCCGGGGCAGGCGATCGGCGCCTGACGGCCGATCTCGCAGATATCTCCGCACAGGACCGAGGTTTTGTTCGGGCGCCCGTAACGGATATCGCCACTCGCGCAGCGAACAGACTCGTCGCGGAACGAACAGACTCGTCGCGGAGCCAACAGGCCGTAGCGATCGTCCCCGCGTCACTGCCCCACCCAGCTAGCGTGATAGCAACCGCCAACGAATCCGACACCGCCGAGCCCAACGGCGCCCAGAACGAAGCCGAGCACGCTGCGCATGGCGCAGCCGCCGACGGCCGGCCGGAGCTAGTCGTCTTGACCCACGGCATCGCCTCGACGCGGTGGGTGATGCTGCCGCTGGCGTGGCGGATGCGGCGGCGGGGCTACCGCGTCCGGCTGCTGGGCTACTACTCGCTGACGGGCTCCAACCGCCGGCTGGGCAGGTGGCTGGCCAAGAACGTCCGCCGGCTGGACGCCACGGGCAAGTACTCGCGGATCCACCTGGTGGTGCACAGCATGGGGTCGATCGTCACGCGCTGCGCGCTCGAAGAAGAGATGCCCGCCAGCCTGGGCCGCGTCGTCATGCTGGGCCCGCCCAACGGCGGGTCGCACATGGCGACCTTCCTGCAGCGGGTCTACTGGTTCTCCGGCCCGCTGATGGAGCTGCGCGACCAGCCGGACAGCTTTGTGAACCGGCTGCCGCCGGCGCCCGCGGGCGTCGACATCGGCGTGCTGGCCGCCAAGCACGACAACGTCATCGCCCTGGAACGCACCCACCTGCCGGGCCAGGCAGACCACCGCGTGGTGAACACTTGGCACACCGGCGTGCTCTGGCGCCGCGAGACGGCCGACCTGGCCGCCAACTTCTTGCAGCACGGCCGGTTCGACCCGGCGGGGTGACCGGCCCCGCCGGCGTGGCGCGGCGCAGCAAGCCGCTCAAACGGCCAGGTCGTCGCTCTCTTCGGCCGGCTCGGGGTGGCCCGCCGCTAGGGCCAGGGCCAGGGTTATCGGGCCGGTCCGGCCGATGAACATCATCGCCACAATCACCAGCTTGCCGAGCGGCGTGAGGTCGGCCGTCGCCCCGCGTGAGAGCCCCACTGTGCCGAGGGCGGACGCCGCCTCGAACACCAGGTCCTGGAAGCCGGCGCCCTCGACGAGCAGCAGCAGCGTCGCGCCGACGACAAAGGCGATCAGGTAGAAGGCGATCGAGGCGAAGGCCGCGAACAGCCGGGCGTTGGGCACGCGGGCGCCGAAGAACGTGGGCGCCTGGTCGCCGCGCAGCGTGGCCCGGATGGTCGCCAACGCCGCCGACACCGACGTGCTCTTGATCCCCCCGCCGGTGCCCGAGGGCGACGCGCCCACCAGCATCAACGCCACCAGCACCATCACGCCGGCCGGGGCGAACGCACCGATGGGGGTGGTGTTGAAGCCGACGGTCGTCAACGCCGTCATCGCCTGGAACAGCTGGCGAGCAGGCGCTCGGCGGCGGGCAGCGTGGCGACCGAGGGCTCGACTAGGAAGATCACCGCGGCGAACGCCGGGATGGCGCCCAGCGTGAAGCGGAGGATGATCCGCGTCGTCAGGCAGAGCTTCTCTGCCCTGCCCGTGACAAAGCTCCACACGTCCGAGACGACCAAGAACCCCAGCGCGCCGGACAGGCTCAGCAGCGACACCACGGCGTTGACGTAGAAGTCGCCGCGGAAGTCCTCCAAGCTGTTGGAGAAGAGGCTGAAGCCCGCCGTGCAGAAGGCACTGACGGCGTGGAACACGGCCGGCCACAGCGGGTCCTCCACCCCGGCGTTGCGGAAGGCGGCCCACAGGCCGGCGGCGCCCAGCGCCTCGACCGCG
>JBCCQL010000100.1:0-9439 GCA_039024355.1 Planctomycetota bacterium | reverse complement strand
CCGGCTTGGCCCCGCGGGTCAGGTCGGGCAGCAGCTCGACGTAGCCCTCTTCTTCGTCATCGTAAACGAAGTCGTCGTACACGTAAGGGCTGCCGACCCAAGGACGGGCCTCGAAGTTGTGGGCCGTGGGCGGCGAGCAGCACTTCCACTCCAGTGTGGCGGCGCCCCAGGGGTTGGCGGCCGCCCGCTTCTTGTTCCAGAACGAGGCGATCAACACGCCGGCGGCCATAAACAGGCCGATGCCCAGGATCATTGAGCCGACGGTCGACCACTGGTGCAACGCCTGGTAGAGGTCACGCGTCGCCTCGGTGATCTTCGTGCCGTTGGGGCCGGTCATGCCCTCGTAGCTGGCGTACCGGCGGGGCATGCCGTTGCTGCCCAGCAGGAACTGCGGGAAGAACGTCATGTTGAAGCCCACAAAGATGATAAGGCACGCGATGCGGGCCCACAGCTCGTTGTAGACCTTGCCGAACATCTTGGGCCACCAGTAGTGCACGCCCGCCAGGAAGGCGATCAGCGTGCCGCCCATCATCACGTAGTGGAAGTGGGCGACCACGAAGTACGTGTCGTGCAGGTGGACGTCCACGGCCAGGGCGCCCAGGTGGAGCCCGGTCAGCCCGCCGATGGTGAACAGCCCGATGAACGAAAGCGCGTAGCACATCGGCGTGTTGAGGTGGATGTCCCCCTTGTACATGGTGGCGAGCCAGTTGAAGACCTTGATCGCCGACGGGATCGATACGCTGAAGGTCAAGAAGCTGAAGATCACCACCGCCAGGTCGCTCTGGCTGCTGGTGAACATGTGGTGGCCCCACACCAAGAAGCCTAGCAGCGCGATCGCGATCGAGCTGTAGGCCACGAACGTGTAGCCGAAGATGTGCTTGCGGCTGAAGGTGGGGATCACCTCGCTGATCACCGCCATGGCCGGCAGGATCATGATGTAGACGGCCGGGTGCGAGTAGAACCAGAAGAAGTGCTGGTACAGCACCGGGTCGCCACCCTTGGCGGGGTCGAAGATGCCGAGGCCGAACGCCCGCTCAACCGTGAGCAGCAGCACGGTGATCGCCAGGACGGGCGTCGCCAACACCTGGATAATGCTGGTGGCGTAGATGCCCCACAAGAACAGCGGCATCTTGAACCACGTCATGCCCTTGGGCCGCATGGTGTTGACCGTGACGATGAAGTTCAGGCCGGTGAAGATCGAGCTGAACCCGAGGATGAAGACGCCCATCGTGGCCAGGATCACCGGGCCGCTCGTGGTGACGCTGTACGGCGTGTAGAAGGTCCAGCCGGTGTCGAGGCCCGTCGTCAGCAGGGCGCCGATGAAGAAGATGGCGCCGGCGATGTAGACGTGGAAGCTAGCCAGGTTCAGGCGCGGGAAGGCCACGTCCTTGGCCCCCAGCATCATGGGCAGGAAGATGTTGCCCAACGCCGCCGGGATGCTGGGGATAATGAACAGGAACACCATGATGGCGCCGTGCAGCGTGAAGATCACGTTGTAGGCGTCCTTAGCCGCCTGGGCTTTGGCCTCGGGCGTCGAGGTGTCCTGCGTCGAGAACAGGGCGAGGAAGTCGGCGCTGGGCGTCCACAGCTCGATGCGGACCAGCAGCGCCATCAGCCCCGCCAGCAAGAAAAAGACCGAGATGCCCAGCAGGTACATCACGCCGATACGCTTGTGGTCCAGCGTGAAGGCCCACGAGTACAGCCACTGCCCCCAGGACGTGCCCGGCGGGTTCGACAGGTAGCTGCGTCCCTCCGGGTAATGGACCCGGCGGGAGTCGTCGTACGGCAGGCTTGCGTCGCGTGCTTGGGTGATCATTTCGTCGCTCTTCTTGCGTGGCTCGTGTCTACGGCGGGGTCGAGGCCACGCCGTATTGTGCTCCGTTGGTCGCCGCCGGTCTCGGGCAAAGCAGCAAAAATAAGCCGCAGCCGCGGAAACCTACCCGGCTGCTGGGCTCTCTTCAGGCCGCGCCAGCCCGCTGACCTCGGTGTCGTCGGACCCAGAAGGTGGCGATGCGTTAGTCGCCGCGGTCTTCATGCCCTCGGCTGGCTCCGCTCTGCCGCTGTCCGGCTCACCGCCTTCACCCTGCTCGCCGCCCTCGGTTTGCTCCGCCGCAGCGGCGTTGCCCCCGGCTTCTCCGTCGCCGGCGTCTCCATCGCTACCGTCCTTGGGAGCCTCTCCTGTGTGTTCGGACAGCCAAACGTCCGGCTCCAGTTCGTTCACGCTCTTGATGTACTGGATGATCGCGTACAGCTCGGCGTCGCTGAACTGCCCCTGGTAGCTGGGCATGATCGGCCGGTAGCCCTTACGGATCTTCGCCATCGGCTGCAGGATCGACTCGCGGATGTAGTTCTCGTCGACCGGCCCACTGTTGCCGTTGGTCCAGGCGACCGTTTTGCCGTAGTAGCCCTTGAAGCTCGGCCCGCCGTTGCCGGGGTTGTCCACGCCGCTCACCGAGTGGCACTGCGCACACCCACGCTTGGTGTAAAGGCTGGCGCCGACCTCAGCCGGTGTTCCCTGGGCGGTCGGATCGGCCTTGTCTTTGATCCACTTCTCGAATCCGCCGGACTCGTGCACCACAACTTTGGCGTACATGCTGGAGTGGCCGGTGCCGCAGTACTCGGTGCAGAACAGGTCGAAGTGTCCCACGGGCGGCGGGCCGGGCTCGCCCTCGCCGGCGTAGGTCAGCGTACCGTCTTTGTTGTCGTCCTCGGAGGCCTGCGTCGCCTCGAACCACATCGTCGTATAGCGTCCGGGCACGCAGTCCATCTTCACGCGGAACGCCGGGATGTAGAGGCTGTGCAGCACGTCCTTGGAGGACATCACCAGCTTCACCGGCCGGCCGACCGGCACGTGCAAGTCGGTGTCGACGATGGACCCGTTGTTGTACTTGAACGCCCAGCCCCACTTGTACGCCTCGACGTCAATCACGTACGCGTTGTCGGGCGGCGTGCGTGAGTCTAGATAGCCCTTGAAGCCGTAGAAAAAGATCACAATCACGATCAGCAGCGGGATAACCGACCACACTACTTCTAGCGTGTTGTTGTGGTGCGCCGACGGCTGCGCCTTGTGGCCCGGCCGGTGCCGGTACTTCACGACGAACAGCACGCCCAAGGCCCCCACCAGCACGGTGAAGAAGATCCCCACCCACGTGATGCCCCAGAACAGCCCGTCGACGTTGTTGACGTGCGTTGCGGCGCCGGGGCGGAACCACTCGACAAACCCAAGCACCGGCGCCGCACCCGATGTTGCAGCACCCAGTGTTGTGGCACCCGGTGTTGTGGCGAGGTTCAAAAAATCGATGGCGTTGTTCAGGGAACTCGTCATGCGTGCTTAGGCGTTTGGGCTGAGTCGCAAAAGCCGGTGAGTCGCAAAAGCCAGTGAGGTCGCAAAAGCCAGCGGGGTCGCAAAAGCCAGCGGGGTCGCAAAAGCCAGCGGGGTCGCAAAAGCCAGCGGGGTCGCAAAAACCGGTGTGGCGCGGGTGCTGGCGGCGCCTTCCGTCAGGTGTTTCGTTAGGCGACGGCGGTCTGTGGGTCTGGGGGCCGCGACCGGTCCTCGGCAGCGTGCCGACTAGCGGAGGCCTCGGCCCCGTCCTGTTGAGCCGACTTCAAAAACCAGTACGGGAACAGCGTCAAGCCGAGCACCAGCACCGTGGCCGCGGCGCCGGCGGACATTAGCGTACGGGCGGTCGGGCCGTACTTTCCCGAGGTGTGGTCGTACACGTAGCAAGAGAGCAGGAAGCGGTCGATCGCGCTGCCCACCTTGCCCTCGGACGCCTCGACCAGGGCCAGCCGGACCGTCTGCGGCTCGAACAGCACGCCGTCCAGGTAGCGGGAGATCATGCCGTCTTGTGAGCAGACCATGATCACCGCCGTGTGGGCGTACTCCTGCGTCCGCTCGACGTACTTGTAACGGAAGCCCACAGCGTCGGCGAGCTGGCGGATGCTCTGCTCGTCGCCCGTGAGGAACCGCCAGCCGTCGGCGGCGCCGGTCCGGCCGTACTCTTCGACATAGAGCTTTTTGGTCAGCCTTGCCTGCTCGGTTGTCTCACGCGGGTCGATGCTGACGCTCACCACGTCAAACTCTTGGCCGGTGGTCCACTCCATGTCCTTCAGGCAGTCGACCAGCCCGTTGAGTTGCACCCGGCACAGCATCGGGCAGCCCGAGTAGTTGAGCGACAGCAGCACCGGCCGCTCGCCGTCGAATATGTCGGCGAGCGTCACCGCGGCGCCTTTGTCGTCGCGGAACGCGAGGCCGAGCGGGACTTGCTCACCACGCTTCTCATCCACGCCGACGCCCTGCAGGTCCTCCGGCACGTCGCCCACCACTTGTGCCGCCGCGGATGCGCACATCGCCCAGGACGATGCGGCAAGCATCGCAAGCAGCAGCATCCTTGGCGTGTGAAGGGTAAAGGCCATGAGTTGGTTAGGAGTCCGTTGGTCTTTTCTCAGACGGCTGCCTTTGGCGCCATTGTCGCCTGTCGTGGTTGTCGCCTGTCGTGGTTGTCGCCTGTTCGGGTTGTCGCCGGTCGAGGTTCGATTCGAGCTTGTCGCCCCGGCGCCGCGGCGGCCCCGGCTGTGCACCGCACACCCAAGCCGGGCCGGGCGTGCGGAAGGACTAGTTGGTCGGCAGCCCACGCTGGGCCCGCAGTTCTTGCACCACAAGCTTCTTCGCGTGGCTGATCGGGATGCTGTACACCCCGGGCTCGTTCGTGTTCGGCCGGGCCGCTGCGGAGAGCGCCTGCCGCTGCTCGTTGATCGCGCTCTCGGCGTCTCCGTAGACAGCCTGGTTAACCTTCCGCTCGACCTCGCCCGCCTCGAACCCACCAACCAGAGCCGTCAAGCCGAGCACGCTCGCCAAGACCAAAGCAGTGGAGATCAACCCGATGGCTACGATCATCGTCGTGTTCAGGTCGTCGGGCTCAATACCCTCTTCGGGCTGCGGGAGCGCTGCGGCTTGTTGGGCGGCTAATTCGGTCATGGTCGTGGCGGCGTGGCGCGGGGGGCCGGTTGCTAGCGGGTCGAACGTGGGCAGCCGCGGACGGGCGCCGCACGCTTCCGTGCTTGTGGGTTTCAGTGGTTGTGGTAGGTCATCGACTGCTTGAGTCTAGGGTCGCGTACAGGCAACAGCCACCGGTCCTGGGCGCCCAGCAGGATGGCGCCTAGCAGCATCGCTACGGCTCCGAGCACGCATGCGATCTCCATCGGCCCGATCAGGCCGAAGGTTGTGCGGTCTGTGTAGCCGTCCATGCCTGGCAGGATGATGAACGCGAGGTCGAGCCAGTGGACCACCAGAAGGTAGCCCGCCCAGCAGCCCATCGCCGCCTTGTTGCGACGAACCGCACTCGACATAAACCCAAGGAAGGGAATGAATAGGTGCAGGATGAACAGGATGTTCATGGATACAGGCATGCCAAGCCAAGTAGGTTCGTCGAGCTGCCGCGTGGCGTACCACTCGGTCTCTTCGGGGACGTTGGCGTACCAGATCAGGATGAACTGCGAGAACGCGATGTAGCCCCAAAACACGATGAACGCGTACATCAGCTTGGCGACGTCGTGCAGGTTGTCTGTCGTGACCGACTGCGACAATACGCCACGCCCCTGCAGGGAGAGGGTTAGCAAGATCAGCAGCGACAAGAAGCCCACGAAACAGCCGGCGAAGTAGTAGACGCCGAACATGGTGCTGAACCAGTGCGGCGCCAGCGACATCATCCAGTCAAAAGCCGCGAAGTTCAGCGCGACGGCGAACAGCACCGTGCAGGGGCCGCTGAGCCGCGACAGCGTCCGCAGCGGGCCGACCTCGCCGGTCTGGTCTTGCTGGACGGACTTGCCGATGAAGACCGACGCCGTGACGCACCAGATCGCGAAGTAGGCGATCGAGCGGACGGCGAACCAGCCGCCGTTCAGGTACGGGGCCTTCGACTGCAACACCGCGTCACGCGCGACGATCGTCGGGTCGTTCCAGTGGTACAGGTCGTGGCTGCCGGCGTACACGCTCACGATGATCGGCAGGAACAGTGCGGCTGACAGGTAGACGGTGCCGGCGACGATCTCGGCGATCCGGCGGAGCGAGGTGCCCCAGCGGCCGCCGGTCAGGTGGTGGGCGAGCACGAAGAACAGCCCACCCAGCGACAGGCTCGCCACGAAGCTAGCCGCTAACAAGTAGGCGTGCCAGAACCGCGTCATCACGTGGTTGTCTTCGGCGGAAAAAGCCCGGGCCACGCCCGCGGTGAGCAGCAGCACCGCGGCGCCTCCCACCAGCAGCAAACCGTTGAGGTTGAGCCAAGCCGCCGGGGCCCGGCGGTCCTCGGCCGGGGCGGCTGGAGCGGCGGTTGTGGCTGCGGACGCCATGGTCGTTGCTCTGCTAAAGGTCTGCTTAGCGCCCGGAGGGCGGGGAGGAATTCAGGTGGTCGCGGCTTCGCGGGCACGCCCGCAAGGGTCGCGCGGGCTCATGGCAGGTTGACGCGTTGCTCGGCGGGCACGTCCTCGATCGACGCCTGCCGGCTCCGCTGCAGGGCCCGCATGTAGAGCACGATCGCCCAGCGGTCTTTGACGGCGATCTGCTGGGCGTAGCCCGGCATCCGGCGCCGGCCGATGCTGATGGTTTCGTACAGCTTGCCGACGGGCTGCTGCCGAACGTCCGGCGAGTGGATGCTGGTGGGCGTCACCCAGGTGCCCTGCTGCAGGGCCATCGCCCGTTTGGTGATCAGCCCGTCGCCGTCGCCGCCCAAGCCGTGGCAGGCGCCGCAGTAGATGTTGAACTGCAGCTCGCCGCGGTCCATCAGCTCGGCGGTGATCTCGAGCTCTTCGGGGAACTCGGTCACCCAGGCCTTCTCGTCGGCCGCCGCAGGATCGGCGGCTGCCGCCCCGCCGCCGTCTTCGTCAGCGGCGTTGTTGTCGGCGTCGGCGGTGTCGTCTTGCTGCAGCAAGCTGACGAAGTTGATGGGCGTCTTGCGAGGCCCGGCGCCGGCTACCGATGGCGCCGGGTCGGAGTAGCCGCGGTTGTACTCGGGCGACTCGAGGCTGTCGCCGCGGGCGATGGTGCCCGGCAACGCGGCCCGCATCGCCCGGCCGTCGGCGAAGATAGTCGAGGTGGTCTGCGCTTTGAACTTGGGCTGGTAGTCCATGCACCACCAGATCGAGATCCGCGGCAGCGACGACTGCCCCGACGCCGCGGCCACCCACATCGGCGGCACCAACGCGATCGCGGCGCCCACGACGCCCACCGACAACAGCAGCCCCGGGACGTCGCGGCCGGTGACTTCCTCGTGCACCGGCTCGCAGCTGGTGGCGCCGATGCCGGTGAGGTACTCGGTGGACCCACCTTCGGAGAACTTGCCGTCCTTGGCGTCGATCCACAAGAAGAAGCCGTGGCTTGTGGCCGTCTTGAACCGCTCGTCGCGGAACAACGGGTTGGAGAGCCGCGGCAGCCCGTTGAGCGCCCACATGCCGAAGAACGCCCCGAAGGCGCTCAGCAGCACGATCAGCTCGAACGTCACGGGGATGCTGGACGGCAGGCTGATGTAGGGCTTGCCGCTGATGCGGTACGCGTAGCCGGCGAACATCCACGGCCCTTCGGCCGCGTTCATGTAGTGCTGCATCAGCTGCGCGACGATGCAGCCCTTCAGCCCGCAGGCGAAGACGATCCACGGCAGAATGGTCTTCTTCGCCTTCAGCGCGGCGTCGATGCCGTGGATCGGGAACGGGCTAAACGCCTCGACCCGCTTGTAGCCGGCGTCGGTGGTCTTGGCCGCCGCCTCGACCAGCTCGTCCGGGCCGGGGAACTCGGCCAGAACGCCCAGTGTCTTGGGTTCGGCGGTAATTTCTGCGACGTGGTCAGCCATAGATCATTCGGGAGACGCTTTGGTCGAGCGGCGTGGCGGCCGGGCTTGGCGGAGCGTTGGCTCGGTGTCGGCGTCTCTGCTTGTCAGATGCTTTTGTCAGGAACTCTTGTTGTTTGCTTGTTCACGCGGTTGTGGCGGCCGTCGGCGGGCCGGCTACTTGGTTACGCCGGTCTCGCCGTGGCTTTCGAGGTGCAAGACCTGTTTGACTTCGCTCATGGCGATGATCGGCAGCAGTCGGCAGAACAGCAGGAACAGCGTGAAGAACAGCCCGAAGCTGCCGATCAGCATGCCGATGTCGATCATGGTGGGCTTGAACGAATCCCAGCTGGCGGGCGTGAAGCCACGCTGCAGCGTCATGACGATCACGAACCGCTCGAACCACATGCCGATGTTGATGAAGATCGACACCACAAAAATGAACCACGGCGTGGTCCTCGCCCACTTGCTCCAGAACAGCTGCGGCGAGATCACGTTGCAGAAGAACATGATGAAGTACGCGGCGCCCGACGGGCCGAACGCCCGGTTGATAAACACCCAGCTCTCGACCTTGTTGCCGCTGTACCACGCCATGAAGAACTCGGTGATGTAGGCCAGGCCTACCATCGAGCCGGTGGCGATGATGATCTTGCACATGTTCTCGATGTGCTGGTCGGTCACCAGGTTCTTCAGGCCAAACCACTCGCGTGCCGGGATCATCAGCGTCAGCACCATGCCGAACCCGCTGAACACGGCGCCCGCCACGAAGTACGGCGGGAAGATCGTGGTGTGCCAGCCGGGCAGCTGGGCCACGGCGAAGTCGTACGACACGATCGTGTGGACCGACAGCACCAGCGGCGTCGCCAACGCGGCCAGCAGGGCGTACGCCTTCTCGTACCGGCGCCACTGGCTGGCCGAGCCGGTCCAGCCGATCGACAGCAGCCCGTACACAAAGCGGCGGATCGGGTGGACGGCCCGGTCACGCAGCGTCGCCAGGTCGGGCACCATGCCCATGTACCAGAACAGCACCGACACCGTGGCGTAGGTGCTCACGGCGAACACGTCCCACAGCAGCGGGCTGCGGAAGTTGGGCCACATCCACAGCTGCGTCGACGGGTACGGAAACAGCCAGTACGCGAACCACACCCGGCCGACGTGGATGCCCGGGAACGTGCCGGCGCAGACCACCGCGAAGATGGTCATCGCCTCGGCGAAGCGGTTGATGCTGGTCCGCCAGTGCTGGCGGAAGAGGAACAGGATGGCCGAGATCAGCGTGCCCGCGTGGCCGATGCCGACCCAGAACACGAAGTTGACAATCGGCCAGCCCCAGAAGACCGGGTTGTTGTTACCCCAGACGCCCACGCCGGTGATGATGAGGTAGCCGATCAGGGCGCCGAACAGCCCGGCCACCTGCGAGGCGATGAAGAACGAGACCCACCAGCCCAGCGGCGGGCGGGGGTTCTCGGCGATCTGGCAGACCTTGTCGGAGATCGACTCGTAGGTCTCGCCCCCTTGGACGAGCTTCGGCTCGACCCACTCTTCGAGCGGCTCGAGCTTGTCTCCAAGGGCTAGGTCAGCGGTTGCCATGTATGGTGCTTAGCTTCTGGCTGGCTTGGTTGGTG
>JBCCQL010000099.1:0-9442 GCA_039024355.1 Planctomycetota bacterium | reverse complement strand
TCCTCCGCGAGTCGCAGGCAAGCGGCGTCTTCACATCCGCCGAGCTCGAGACCGCGTCCGGGCTTCCCGTCGTCGGCTCGATCCCCGCGTTCAAGAAGGCCAGCGCGCGCCGCGCGAGCCCCGCCGGCGCGTCGTTCGTGCCGCTGCGCGACGAGCCCGACGGCGCCGTCGCCGAGGCGTTCCGCGCTCTCCGCGCGAACCTCAAGTTCATGATCCGCTCGAAGGACAGCGGCACGACGCTGGCCGTGGCCAAGAAGCTGGGCCGTCGGTGGCTGGGGTTCGACCTCTCGGCGGACTACGTGACGTACGCCAACGAGCGCCTGGCCGCCGCCGAGGAGGGCGCGCCGCTCAACGGCCCGGCCGACCCGGTGGGCAGCTCCCCCACGACGGCCGCCGGCCGCCGCCTGAAAGATCACCCGCTGCTGCCGACGTTCAAACCGGAAGACTTTTCGCAGCCCGAAGCCGAGGCCGAGGGCGGAGCGGCCCCGCCCGAGCAGGCGGCTCCGTCCGAACAGGCGGCCCAGCCCGCTCCGTCCCCTGCCCCGCCCGCAGGGCGGCGGCAGGAGCCAGCGGCCCAAGACCCACCGACAACCGCCGCCTCGCTCCGCGAGCTGCAGCAGCAGGCGTTGATCGACGCGTTCCTCGCCGCGCACCAGGACCACTCGGTCGATTGGCTGCTGTGCGACCCGGCGCTGCAAGAGGCCTTCCACGCCGGGTGCCGGGCGGCGGGGCTGATCGGCCGGGCGGGCGACTGGAACCGAGAGCTGCTGAAGCTCCGCAAGGGCGGCAAGCTGCGGGCGGCGCTGGCCGGCAAGAAGCTCGCCAAGAACGACGCGCCCGCCGGCGAGGCAGACCGGCTGTCGTTCGCGGCAGAGATCGCCTGGGCCGAGCTGCAGCGGAAGTTCCCCAGCTGGTCGCTGGACGCGCTGTTCTGCTCGCCCGGCAAGGCGTTCTTGTTCGACCGCACCGCCGCCAAACACCTGGCCACCGGCGACGACCGCCCGCCCGCCACGGCGGCACGCCTGCGGTGGGCGGCGCTTCGCCTGCGCAAGGCGAGGCACGCCCTGGCCGAAGAGGCCGCGCGGTTTGACTACGTGCTGGGCACGCGGGACTTCGACCGCTTCCAGCCCTGGGCCCGGCTGCGGCCCGCGCGGCTGGCCGGCACGCCGGGCGTGTACCTGCTGCGTGGCCGCGCGAAAGAGCCGCTGTACGTCGGCGAAGCCCTCGACCTGGGCCAGCGGCTCGCCGACCACCAGTCGGCCAAGGCGCCGGGCCGGGCCGTCACCCACGCCGCGGTGATCACCTCAGCCGCGCTGCCCAGCGAAGACTACCGCCTGCCGCTGTGGTGCGACCTGGTCCGGCGGTACCGGCCGCGGCTGAACCTGCCGCCGCTGGCCGCGGCGCAAGACTAGCGCGGCGTTTCACTCCGCCGGCCGTCACCAGCGGTGGCGGTAACGCCGCGGGTAGTAGCGGGGGCCGCCGAACTGCAGGTACACCGCCGGGCGGCGCCGCACCACCGGCCGCACCGGCGCGGCGTAAACGGGCGGGCCATACACCGGCGCGGCGTACACCGGAGCCCCGTAGCCTGGCGAACCGTACCCCGGGTAGGCGGGCGTGACGGCCGTGGCCGGGGGCAGACCGTCCGGCGCCGACAGGGACTGGGCAGCCGCCACCACCCGGTCGCTCACGCCGTTCTGCTTCATGGTGATCAGGCCGGTCGGGCTCAGGTCGAACCGCCCTCCCCGCTGGCGGATGGCGCCGATGATCACGTCGTCGCTAAGACCGGCGCGGGTCATCTCGATCACGCTGAGGTTGGTGATCGCCAACTGCGCGGCCTGGGCGTTGGCCTGGGCCGTGGCCGCGGCGCCCAGGGCGGCCCGCTGGCGGTCCGCCTGGTCCTTGTTCTTGCCCAGCAGCCGGCCGGTGATGGCGCCGATGCCGGCGCCGATCAGCGCGCCCTCGCCCCGGTTGCCGCGGCCGCCGATGATAGCGCCCGTCACGGCGCCCAAGCCGCCACCCACCAGGGTGCCCTCGGCCGTGTCGTTGCGGTAGTAGTCCGGCGCCGGCTGGTAGTAGTACTGCTGCCCGCCGGCGGGGGCGGCGGCGGCCAGGCCCGCCACCAAGACCGCGCACCACGCCACACGGGCCGCCGGCCCGCGGCTGTTCGCCTTCGCCATCTCGCACCTCCGGGTGACAGCAGCCGCCCCGCCGGTGCGGGGCACGCCAGGGGTGAATATCGGCTGCCCCGGGGCGCGGCAACAGGAATCCCACCGGCGCCAGCAGAGCCGCCACACGTCGGGCGTGGGGCCGGCCCATGCCGAGCGCATCCCCAACCGAAGGGCGGGGCTCAACCCTCCATCAGGTCGGCCTCGACCACGTGGCGGGCGAAGCCGTCGTACGCGGCGCCTACCTGCTGGGCCATCGTGTCGGGGAACGCGTGGAAGTCGCCCGCCGCCAGTCCGGCGATGACCGCCTCGGCCACCACCCCGGGCGGGTCCGCCTGGTCGAAGCCGGCGTCGTCGGCCATGTCCGTGGCGATGGGCCCCGGGTGGACGCTCAGCACCTGCGTGCCCTGCCCCCGCAGCGTGTCCCGCAGCGACTGCGTGATGCTGTACGACGCCGCCTTCGACGCGCAGTACGTGGCGAACGCCGGGAACGCCTTCAACGAAGCGACCGAGTTGAGCTGCACCAACGCGCCGCCGCCGTTGGCCTGCAGCACCGGCGCGAACGCCTGGGCCAGCCGCATCAGGCCGAAGACGTTCACCCGCAGCTCCGCCTCGGCGTGGGCGATGGCGTCGCCCGCCAGCGGGTCGGCCGTGCGGAGGATGCCGGCGTTGTTCACCACCAGCTGCACGTCGCCCGCCGCCTGGGCGGCCGCGGTAAACGTCTCCGGCGCGTCGTAGTCCACACGCACCGGCTGCACCCGCTGGCCGTGCGCGTCGACCAGCGGCTGGGCAGAATCCAACGCACGGACGCCGGCGTACACCTTCGCGGCGCCGTGCCGCAGCAGCGATTCGAGGATCGTCTTGCCGATCCCCCGGTTGGCGCCCGTCACCAGGGCGGCCTTGCCATCGATCGAGAAGCCCATCGTCCAGCATCCTCCGGCCCAGCAAAAAACGGCGTCAAAAACAACCGCGCGGGGAAACCGCTCCAGAAAAACACCGGGGCGGCTTCAACGATCAACGCGACGCAGGCCAGCCGGCCTGCGTCGCGGAGAACATAGCACGGATTACGCCGGCGGCGCCGTGGTGGTTCGCCGATGTGCCGCCGCGGGTTTCACTTCGATCACGCCAGCCGCCGGCGGCACGCGGCGAGACCCAGCAGGCCGGCGGCCAGCGCAACGCCCGCCGGCTCGGGCACCGCCACCGTGAAGCGGAACGCGGCGACCTCGCCCACGCCGAGCGTGCCGGCCCGCGTGCCGGGGCCGAAGTCCAGCACAAAGTCGCCCGAGTCGTCTAGGCCCGGGTCGATCAGGAACCCGTCGCCGAACGTTGTGTCGAACGCTCCGACGGCCAAGATGTAGACGCCCGCGTCGAGCCCGCCCGCCAGGTCGATCTCGCTCTGGAAGGTGTCGAAGTTGGCGTCGTCGTTCTCCGCCACGAGGTTGCCGGCGGAGTCGAACAGGCCGATGTCGGTGTCCTCGATGTCGCTGCCAGTCAGGCTGAGCGTCACCCGCTCGCCGGCGGCGGCGATCACGCCCAGGTCCTCCGACGCCGGGGCGACGACCTCGCTCAAGATCAGGTCGAAGTCAAACGTCGCGTTGTCCGCCGCGGGGTCGACGCCGCCGTCGAAGCCCAAAAACGAATCGACGCTGACGAAGTAGGTGCCGGGGTCGATCAGCCCGTAGAGGGTGGCCTCCGGCGGGTTGTCGAGAAAGATCTGCGGGAAGAAATCGCCCGGCGTGTTCACCGGCAGCAGGCCATCGGCCGTGGCCTTGCCGTCGGCGGCGACGAACGTCGAGAGGCTGTCGAGCAGCAGGACGTCCGGGTCGTTGGTCACCGCGTTGGCGAAGAAGCTCAGCAGCAGCGGCTCGGCCGTGGTGAACTGGTAGACCAGTTCGTTGCCGTAGTTGAAGTCGGTGAAGTCGCCCGGGAAGGGCGCCAGGTAGGTCTCGGCGCCGTTCTGCCCGTTGGCGGTGTCGCCTATCAGGCTAGTCGAACCGGCGCCCAGCACGCCCAGGTCTTGGTTGACGGTCAGCTGCGCGTAGGCCGGCGCCGCGGCCAGTGCCGCCAGCAGGGCCAGCGGGGCAAGGGTAAGCGAGTAGCGTGGGATGCTGGTCATCAGAAAGCCTCGTTGGTGTGTCTCGGCAGGAGGGGTGTGTCCCGGCAGGAGGTGCGCATCGGCACGAAAACCGCAGCAGGCGATGCGCAGGCGCAGACCCGCTCGGGCTGGTCCGGTCTTCGCAGCGCCGGCTGTGAGAACGCCGCCGCCGCACAAGTGGCGGGCGACGCGGCTAGCTGGCGGGGCGGCGGCGAGAATGCCGCACGCCGGTGGCGGGCTGACGACAGAGCCGTGCCGCGTGTGCGGCCCCCGGCTCAGCCCACGTTGTAGAAACACGGCACGCCGCCCGCAAGCACTGCAAGGGAGGTTTGTGTTCCAGGAGCACACTACGCCCCACCCCGTGATGGCTCACATGCTCCGAGGACTCTGCCCGCCTGGGAAGTGCACAGAAGGCCGCCGCCCGGCGATCACGTGGCCTGGGTCTGGCCCTGCCGGGCGGCCCGGGCGCGGCGGAGCGTGTGCTGCCAGGCCCGCGTGCGAGAGGCCGCCGTGTCCACCAGGTCGTACAGCGTCTGCCAGTCGTCCACCGGCTTGAACACACAGCCCAGGGCGCCCATCGCGTGGGCGTTGACCAGCGTGTCTTCGCCGATCAGCCCCGTCAGCATCACCACCTGCAGCCCGCGGTCGCGGCGTTGCAACTGGTCGAGCACCTGCAGGCCCGACGCCCGGTCCATGCAGACGTCGAGCACCACAACCGTGGGCCGCACCTCTTCCACCGCCGCCGGCAGGTCCGTGGGCGCCGTGAGCGACGTCACCCGGTAGCCACGCCGGCTGAGCTGGTAGTCCACCAGTCGGCAGAACGCGGGGTCGTCGTCGACGTGCAGCACCGACCGGTCCTGAGCGACCGCCGTCGCGCCGAGGTGGGCCGGCGACAGGCGCATCGTCTGCGCCGTGGGCGGCTCGCGGCGGGTGTCGATGCGGTACACGGGTTGGTCCACAGGTCCGTAGACGGGGCTGTCCATGCGCGGCCTCCAGTTGCGGTGCGGTGGCGCCCAGCCGGCGCCGCGTCTGCCGCGGTCCCTCGGCCGGTGTCCGAAGCATGCCTTACGCGTCAAAACGGCAAGCGGCGCCGGGCTAAGAATTCGGCCAGCCACCACCGCCGGCTGTCAAAAAAACCGGTACACCCCGCCCCACCCGTCACGGCGGCTGGGCGACGCCAGCGGCATGGCCTGCGCGGCCAAAAAGAGCCGGGATTGGCCCAAAACGGCGGCCCAAACTCCGCTGCAGAAGTTTGGCGTTCCGCCGGCTAAAACGACAATCGCCGCGGACCATCGCGGGCGGCGATTTGACAAAATGCGCTAACTCGATTGGCGCATCTTGTCATTCTGCTGGTCGAAAGCGCTGCCAAGCGACCGATCAACGCGCCGCACGCGCGCCCCGTGAAAAAACCTCGCGGGGATCTTTAGCCGCTCCGTGCCTTTGCCAGCTCGGCGGCGACCGCGCGGTTCTCCTTCCGCACCAGCTGGCCGCAGGCGGCTTCGATGTCGTGGCCCATCGAGTAGCGGATGGTCGTCGGCAGGCCGGCCCGCTTGAGCACGCCGGCGAACGCCTCGCGTGTGGGGCGGTCGCTGCCGGTCAGGTGCGGCGCGTCGACAACCTGGTTGTACGGGATCAGGTTCACGTGGGCGTCCAGGCCCGCCAGCCAGTCGATCAGCTCGGCCGCCTCGGCCAGCGAGTCGTTCACGCCGGCCAGCATCAGGTACTCGATCATCACCAGCCGGCCGCTCTCGGCCTGCACCCCGCGGAGCGTTTCTCGCAGCACGTCCAGCGGGTACCGCTTGGCGAGCGGGATGATCGCCTCGCGGGTGGCCTGCCGGACGCTGTGCAGGCTCAGCGCGAGGTTGACGCCCGGGAACCGGCGGGCGAAGCGGAGCATGCCGTCGGCCACGCCCACGGTGCTCACCAGGATGCGGCTGGGCGGGTGGTGGAAGCCTTGCGGCGCCGTGAGCGTGGCGAGGGTGTCGTAGAGCGTGGCCTCGTTGTGCAGCGGCTCGCCCATGCCCATGAAGACGATGTTGCGTACCGCCCGGCCGCCGGCCCTGTCGCTGGGCCCGTCCCCGCCCTCGCTGTCGAGCCGCAGCTGCTGGTTGGCCTGCACCACCTGGTCGAGCACTTCGGCGGCCGACAGGTTGTGCGCGATGCCCATCTTGCCGGTGGCGCAGAAGCCGCAGGCGGCGGCGCAGCCCACCTGGCTCGACACGCAGAGCGCCACCCGGCCGGTGCCGGCGCGGAGCAGCACGGACTCGATCAGCATGCCCCGGCGGGTGCGGAAGATGAGCTTCGTGGCGCCGTCCACCCGCGAGTCGCACCGCTTGTGCAGCGTGAGCGGGTGGAAGTCGACGCGCTCGGCGAACCGCCCCCGCACGCCGGCGGGCAGCGCTTCAAGCGCGGCCTGGGCCCCGCGGAAGTGCTTGAGCAGCGCGATCCGCACCCGCCGGATCAGGCCGGGCTCGATCCGCAGCTCGCGGCGGAGCTGGTCGATCGCCGCGGCGTCGTGGATAGAGATGCGGTCGGGCATGGGAGTCATCGGCCGCCGGTTGGCGGCAAGCGGGGCGTGGCAAGCAAAACTGGGCACGCGGGGGCTTCACCGGCGTCGATCAGCATCCGTCGGCGGGCCCCACCGGTGTCTTGCCCGGCTGGCCAGCGATCTCTCGCACGTAGCGGGGCACCAGGTAGCCGGGCAGCCGGGCCTGCAGCTGGGCGACGATCCGCCGGCCGGTTTCGACGGGCGCCTCGAAGTGGGCGGCGCCGGCCACGCGGTCGAGCTGGTGCAGGTAGTAGGGCAGCACTCCGGCGTCGAACAGGCGCTCCGAAAGCTCCGCCTGGGCGTCGGCCGTGTCGTTCACGCCCCGCAGCAGCACCGCCTGGTTGAGCCGCCGCACGCCCGCCGCCTGCAGCCGGCGGCAAGCGGCGGCGACCGCGGCGTCGATCTCGTTGGCGTGGTTGGCGTGCAGCACCACAACGGGCGCCAGCCGGCCGCCGGCCAGCCACGCCAGCAGCCCGTCGGTCACGCGGCTAGGGAGGACGACCGGCAGCCGCGTGTGGACACGCAGCCGCCGGAGGTGGGGGATCGCCGCCAGCCGGCCCGCCAAGGCGGCGAGCGTCTTGTCGACCAGCGTCAGCGGATCGCCCCCGCTGAGGATGACCTCGGTGATGGTCGCGTCGGCCGCGATGCGGTCGATGGCCGGCGCCCAGGCGTCGACGCCCTTCGGCGCCAGGCCGTAGGGGAAGTGCCGGCGGAAGCAGAACCGGCAGTGCACCGCGCACACGCCGGTGGTGACCAGCAACGCCCGGCCGTGGTACTTGTGCAACAGCCCGGGGGTGAGCTCGGCGGCGGCGTCACTGACGGGGTCGGCCGTGAAGCCGGCGGCGGGCGTGGTTTCGACGTCCAGCGGCAGCACCTGGCGGAGCAACGGGTCGGCCGGGTCGCCCCGCTGGATGCGGTCGACGTACGGCCGCGGCGCCACCAGCGGGAACTGCGCCGCGGCGCCCGCGGCCTGCTCCGCCCAAGCGTCGGGCAGGTCGAGCAGCCGGGCCAGCTCACGCGGGTCGCGCACCGCCCGGCGTAGCTCGTCGCGCCACGGTTCACGCGGAGCAGCGGGCGCAGCGTGCGCGGCGGGGCGGACAACCGGCGGGGCTGAGGCTAGAATCGGCGTCACTTCCAACGGACCGTTAGCGGGCAAGCATCACACGGGCGGCCAATCACCAAGCGGCCGGCCACCAGCCGCCCGACCCCTCGGCGCCCAGACAGCAGGCGCCCCGACAGCAGGCGGCCAACCAGCGAGCGGCCAACCAGCGGGTGGGCGTGGCGACACGCAACGCTGCTATTGAAACCCCCAATCCAGACGAGAGCTAGGCGTGGGAACCGTCAACACGAGTGATTTCCGCAAGGGCATGAAGGTGCAGATCGACGGCGTGCCGTACGTCTGCATCGAGATGAACTTCCGCAAACCGGGCAAGGGCACCGCCCTGTACGAGTGCAAGCTGAAGAACCTGCTCCGCAATACAGTCGTTGACCGCACGTACCGCGCGGGCCAGACGCTGGAAGAGGCCGACGTCATGGAGTTCACCGCGCAGTACCTGTACCGCAGCGGCGAGAACTTCGTCTTCATGAACAACCAGGACTACGAGCAGTACGAGCTGTCCGAGGAGCAGGTGGGCGACATGGCCCGCTTCCTCAAGGAGAACATGGACTGCCAGGTGGTGACGTTCAACGACAACCCCATCACGGTCGACCTGCCCAAGCACGTGGTGCTGCAGGTCGAGTTCGCCGAGCCGGCGCCCAAGGGCAACACGGCCACGGGCGTCACCAAGCCCGTGAAGCTCGAAACGGGCGGCGAGATCCTCGCCCCCGCGTTCATCAACACGGGCGACTGGCTCCGCGTCGACACCCGCACCGGCGAGTACGTCGAGCGGACCACGGCGCCGGAGTGATGATTGCTGGCTTGAAGACGGTAGGGAGATGTGGGGGTACGTTGGGGATTGAGGAGATGGCCCGCTGCAAACCCAGGCGAGCACCGGCGAGCCGAAATCCCCCTCCCTCAGGGAGGGGTTAGGGGAGGGTGACCATGAGCGGCCGAGAAGAACGTCGCCTTCGGGTCAATCCCATCACGCACCGCCGTAGCGTCGAGCTACGCAAAAACGCAACGCACCCCGAGAAAGTCCTCTGGCATGCGGTGCGAAACAGACAACTCGCCGGCTTGAAGTTCCGCCGCCAGAACCCGGTCGGCAGGTACATCGTCGATTTCTGCTGCATGAAGGCCAGGCTGGCGATTGAGCTTGATGGCGAGAGCCACGAGGGGCATCAGGATTACGACGCGCGGCGGCGGGCGTTTGTTGAATCCGAGGGCTACCGTGTCTTGCGTTTCACGAACGATCAGGTTCTATCCAACCTGGACGGGGTGCTTGAGGCCATCCGCGTGGCGGCGGTCGGTAACGCTGCACCCTCCCCTAGCCCCTCCCTGAGGGAGGGGGATGCCGCCAGCCGCCTGTCGTGAGCGTGCGTCAAGCTCCCCGCGATCTGGCTTATCGTAACCGCCACAAGATACCCACGCCGCCGGCGAACAACGCCCACCAACCACGCACACCACACCACGGAGCCCACGCTATGCCCTCTTGGTTGATCGCCCTGATCGTTGTCGGCGGGCTTGGCGCCCTGCTC
>JBCCQL010000098.1:0-9508 GCA_039024355.1 Planctomycetota bacterium | reverse complement strand
GTCGCCTACAAGATCGCCGCCCACGCGGCCGACGTCGCCCGCAAGCGGCCGGGCGCCCAGGACCGGGACGACGCCCTGTCTAAGGCCCGGTTCGAGTTCGACTGGAACGAGCAGTTCCGCCTGGCGCTCGACCCGGAGACGGCCCGCGCGTACCACGACCAGACGCTGCCGCAAGAGACCTTCAAGAGCGCCCACTTCTGCAGCATGTGCGGGCCGAAGTACTGCTCGATGCGGATCACGCAGGACATCCAGAAGATGGCCGCCGAGGGGCAGCTGGTCGAGATCACCACGGGCGCCGCGGACGACTGAGCCCGCGGCCGCGGCGAGTTCGACTTCCACCAAAACCGACGTAGCACCAACCGGGAGCAGACCATGCACCAACGTTTCACGAACCTACGCTTCGCGGCCGCCGCTCTGCTGATCGCGGGGGGCGTGCTGGCCGGGTGCGGCAAGGCGCCCGTCGCCAACGAGGCGCCCGCCTTTGAACCGGGCGATGAGGCGGAAGTGACGCTGGCCAACTTCAACCCCGACGGGCTGCCGACGGTGTCGATCGAGGTGCCGTCCATCCACTGCAAGCGGTGCGCGGCGAGCGTGGAGGAGTGCCTGGTTGGGCAGCCGGGCGTAGAGCAGGTGGTGGTCGACGTCGAGGCGAAGACGGCCATGCTGGCCATCGACCAGGCGAGCTTCGACACCGACGCCGCCATCGCCGCATTGGCCGAGGCGAAGTGGTCCGACGCCGCCGTGGTAGATGGCGATGCCGAAGCCGCGGGCGAAGCGGCTGAGACAGATGACGCCGAGGCAGAAGACGCCGCCGCCGACGCGGGCGAGTGAACTTCGCCGTTCGCCACGCGTGGTGGCGGTATGCGGCGTCGTTCGTAGCGGTCGGCTACTCGCCCAGCCGCATCTCTTTGGGGCGGTAGAACAGGGCGATCGGCAGCATCACCGCGGCGCCGACGGCGAAGGCGATGTTGCGTGGCTGGTTCGCGGCCTCGGCGAACGAGACGGTCGCCTTGTACAGCAGGGCGCCGATGATGATGCCCACCCAGTTGCACTGGTTCATCAGGGCGATCATCCGGCCCTTCTCGCTGGGCGGCGGCAGCGCCTGAACGGCCACCTGGATAGGCACGATAAAGATGCCCGTGCTGACGCCGGTGAGCACCAGCACCGGCACGCTGCCGGCGAAGCCCAGCAGGTGGCGGTCTTCACCGCCACGCAGGGAGAGCAAGACAAGGCAGGCGACAATGCCCGCCGCCCCGCCCACCACCACGCGGGGGTTGATGCACCCCCTGGAGAGCTTGCCGCCGATCAGGCACCCGATGGGGATGCCGACGCCCAGCATGGCGGCCAGGACGCTGGTGGGCCCGTCGCCCAGGCCCAGCTGCGTCTTGCCCAGGGCGTTGACGGACTGCTGCACGATGCTGCCCAGCAGCCAGAAGCTGCTGGTCACCACCAGGGCCAGCAGCAGCTGCCGGTCGCGGCGGACGAGGTCGATCGCCTCGGGCGGCACCAGGAAGTCCCGCCAGCGGAGCGGGCTGCCCGGCTTGGCGGCGGGCGTCTTGCGGACCAACAGGCTGGCGCCCGTGCCCGCCACGGCCACCAGGATGCACAGCACCGACACCAGCCAGACGGCGCCGCCCGCCTCGCTGATCTGCTTCGCCGCGCCCGCCATGACGGTGCCGAAGATGATGGCCACGAACGTGAACATCAGGAAGATGCCGTTGCCCACGGGCAAGTCTTTGTCGCGGATGGTCTCCGGCAGGATGCCGTACTTCGCGGGGCCGAAGAACGTGCTCTGCAGCCCCATCAGGAACAGGATGACCAGCATGCCCGGCAGGCCGATCACGCCGTAGAAGTAGAAGCCGACGCTCCCCAGCACCATCACGACGATCTCGGCCGCCTTGGCCCAGATGATGAGCGTCCGCTTGCTGGTGCGGTCCGCCAGCCAGCCGGCCAGGCCGGAGAACAGCAGGAACGCCACGGCGAAGACGATCATCGCCTCGGCCTGGCGGTCGGGGGCAGAGCCGCCCTGCTGCTCGGCCGCCAGCATCTGGGCGGCGGTGGGCGTCGCCAACAAGAGCAGCAGCTGCTTGAACAGGTTGTCGTTGAACGCCCCGAGGAACTGCGTGACGCTCATGCCCCAGAACGAGCGGTCCCGCATCAGCGGCGGCAGATCGCCCTCGACGCGGGTCGAGGAAGGCGCCTGCGGCGACTCGCCCTCAACGTGGGCCGACGAGGGCGCCAGCGGCGACTCGAATGGGTTGCTGTCTTCGGGCTGGGCGGTCTGCTCGGCGGTGTCTGGCATGCCGTGGATTATCGCCAGCGTTGCAGCGCCACAACAAGCCCGGACGACCCGAAGCCAGCCGCCGCCGGCCTGCGCCACCCTCAGCCGCCGTACGCCCGCCGCATCTGCTCGGCAACGTCCGGCAGCGGGTAGTCCTTGATCGGCACGTCGGCACGCACAAGCTCGCGCAGCCGCCGCCAGCCGCGTGTCACCAGTGCTTCCTCGCGTCGCACGTGCCCGGCGTCGAGCAGCCGCTTGTCGAAGGCGCCCTCGCAGGCCACCGGCGAGAACTTGTCGTCCACGATGTACTGGGCCAACGCCGGGTTGCACCGCAGGTGCCGCTCCGGCGACGTGTGCAGCACCTCGGGGTCCACCCGGCCGATGACGTACCGCAGGTAGAGGTCGCTGTCGGTCATGCTGCCGACGTCGCGGCCGCAGACCTCGCAGAGGTAGCCTTCGTCGCACTTGGCCATGGGTGGGAAGTGGGCAGTGGGCAGTGGGCAGACGGCAGTGGGCGGTGGGCAGTTGGCAGTGAGTGGCTCGCAGGCGTCTGTCTTAGACTGCCTACCGCCCACTGCCTACCGCCCACTGCTCACTGCCCCCCTCACCTCAACCCCAACACATCCTGCATGTCGTACACGCCTGGCGGCTTGCCCTGCAGCCACTTGGCGGCGGCCAGCGCGCCGGTGGCGTAGCAGTCTCGGTTGGTGGCCGAGACACGCAGCTCGATCGTCTCGCCCAGCAGGCCGAAGACGATGGTGTGCTCGCCCGGGTTGTCGCCCGCCCGGACGGCGTGGTAGCCGATCTCGCCGCGCGGCCGCTCGCCCGGCCGGCCGTGCCGGCCGTGGGTCTCGCTGGTCAGGCCCATCGCCTCGCCGATGACTCCGCCGAACGCCAGCGCCGTGCCGCTGGGCGAATCCTCCTTGTAGCGGTGGTGGCGTTCGATGACTTCGACGTCCACGCCCGACGGGTGCCCCTTGAGCGTGCCGGCGGCCAGCTCCGCCAGCTTCATGGTCAGGTTCACGGCGGTCGACATGCTGGCCGCTTTGCAGATGGCGATGGCCGACGCGGCCGACTGCAGCCGCTGCTCCTGCTCGTCGGATAGCCCGGTCGTGGCGAACACCAGCGGAACGCCCCGCTCGACGCACCGGTCGATCAGGCCGTCGGTCGCTTCGGGCACGGAGAAGTCGATCATGGCGTCGACCTCCGCCGGCCAGGCGGGCGACAGCACCACGCCGATCGGCCCCACGCCGGCCAGCTCGCCGGCGTCCTTGTCCGCGTGCGGGCTGAAGGTGTTCTCGATCGCGGCGACGATCTCGATCTGCTCATCCGCCGCCCCCAGGGCAACCAGCCGCTGCCCCATCCGCCCCGCCGCGCCGTGGATCGCTACTTTTGTGGGCATCGCGTGATTTTGCTCCCGTTAGAGAAGCCGCAGATGATCGCAGATAAACGCGGATGGCTTGGGGCAGATTGCACGTATCTCGAAGCCCCACCGCGGCTGCGGAAATGGCAGAATCCTAACGGATCATCTGCAGACAGGCGCAGCTTCTTTCGGACAGAGCGAAGCCACGTCCGTGCGGCGCCTCGTTCTATGCGGGTGCTCGACAGAGGGCCGGACAAAGCAGCCACGCATCCGCGTGCATCTGTGTCCATCCGCGGCTCATTCTGCACAGCCAGCTGCAACGCTGAATCGCTCGAGTAGTCCTCGCGAATCATCTGCACGACCGAAGCTCACGGTCGCGTGTGGCCGTTGCCGGGCGATCCGTCCCCGCCCGCCGGCATCTGCTCGACGGCCGTGACGTGCAGCATCGAGCAGATGCGGTACTGGGACGGCACGTTGTCCCCCTCGCTCTCGGTGCCGACGATCACGTCGGACTTGGTCAAGTACGCCATCTCGGGGCGTCGGACCTCGTAGCTCTCGCCGCTCGACATCACCAAGCGGAACGGCTCGAAGGGCGTGCGGGTCATCCGGTCGCGGAGCGTCTGCCTTTTCATCGCCGCTCCTGGCTTGGTTTTTGCCCGGCGTAGCGTTTAGCTGTTGAGCTGGATTGCGCGGACGATCTCGTCCAGGTCGTTGCCCACCTGCACCGCGCGGTTGGCGAAGGCGGCCCGGCTGACGCCGCGGCTGCCCAGCACCCGGTCGAACTCCGTCTGGTCCGACGTGTGGTAGGCGACCGTCGCGTTGGGGTCCTTGAGCTGGTGGCCGGTGAGGATGCATACCACACGCTCGCCCGGCTGGATGACGCCCTCCTCCCGCAGCTTCTTGGCGCCGGCCACGCTCGCGCCGCTGGCCGGCTCGCAGCCCAGGCCGCTCTTGGCCACGCGGCTCTTGGCGTCGAGGATCTCTTGGTCGGTCACCTCGCGGACGACGCCGTCCATGCACTCCAGGCCACGGAGGCACTTGAACAGGTTCACCGGCCGGTTGATCTCGATAGCGCTGGCGATGGTGTCCGCCCGCTCAGCGGCGGCGTCCAGCTCCGCGTAATAGCCGTCCAGGATTTGCATGTCTGGCTGGCCGCCGTTCCAGCGCAGGCCGCGTTGCTCGTACAGCTCGTACAGCGTGTCGGCGCCCTGGGCGTTGATGATGGCCAGCCGCGGCCGCCGGTCAATCAGGCCGAGCTTGTGCAGCTCGTGGAACGCCTTGGCGAACGCGCTGCTGTTGCCCAGGTTGCCGCCTGGCACCACGATCCAGTCGGGCACTTCCCAGCCGAGGCTTTCGAGCACCCGCAGCATGATGGTCTTCTGCCCCTCCAAGCGGAACGGGTTGACGCTGTTCACCAGGTAGATGCCCAGCCGCTTGGAGACCTGCCGGACGCGGTGCATCGCGTCGTCGAAGTCGCCGGCGATCTGCATGGTGAGCGCGCCGTAGTCCAGCGCCTGCGACAGCTTGCCGTAGCTGATCTTGCCCGAGCCGATGAAGATCACCGCCTGCATCAGCTGGCTCATGCAGCAGTACAGGGCGAGCGACGCCGACGTGTTGCCCGTCGACGCGCACGCGGCCCGCTTGGCGCCGATCATGTGGGCGTGGGTGAACGCGGCGGTCATGCCGTTGTCTTTGAAGCTGCCCGACGGGTTCATCCCCTCGTACTGCAGGTGGAGCCGGTCGGCGGCGATGCCCGTGTACGCGGCCACGCCGGGCGAGAGGTGCAGCGGCGTCTGCCCCTCGCCGATGGTCACGATCTTCTCATCCGGGGCGAAGGGCAGCAGCTCGCGGAACCGCCAGACGCCGGACCGTTCGAGCGGCTCGTTGCGGCGGGACCATTTTGTTTCGAACCACCGCAGCGAATCGGGAACCGGCAGCGCGTCCCAGTCGTAGCAGATGTCTAGCAACGCGCCGCAGGCGTCGCACGCGGTGCGGACCTCGTCGACACCGTAGGTGGCGCGGCACCCGGGCATGATGCACTGCTGGTACGCGACGCGGGTAATGGTTTGGAGCATGGCGAGCTGCGTCGTTGGCGACACCGGGCTGCGGTGGGCGTTGATGTCGGGGCAGACGGCCGGGGCGACGGTGCAGGGTAGGGCTGGGCTGGGCGTGGACAGGGCAATGCAGGGGCCGCCGGGCGGCGCTGCCCGCCAAAACCCGGCGTCCTCACCAGACCCCCTCACCAAAACGTATGTCGGTAACGATCGTGCGTGGAGCAAGGCGCCGGCAACAAATCCCGGCCCGGGAGCGGGCCAAGTTTCTCGCACGACGCAGCGGCGGCCGGCCCATCGTGCGGCCGAAAGCGTGCGACGGTAACAAGTTGCGATGCCTAGCCGCGGCCGGCCACCGGCGCCCCGCGGGGCCGCTGGTAGAACGTCCCGGTTACGCAATTTATCATACCCAGACTCTGGGCGGTGTCTCGCCGCCAACACGCACCGCGCGCCACCAAAACCGGCGGAAACATGCCGCCAACCGAGGAAACGGGGCAAAGGGGCCCAGAACGCGACCCAGCGATCGAAACTCGTCGGGCCGGGCACGCCGCTCACCGCGACGAACCACCCGGGCCGCCGAGAGTGTGCAGAAGGACACCCGATGAAAAAGGCCGATCTGGCGACCTACAAGCAACGCCTCGTCTCGCTGCGGGCCCGTCTGCGGGGCGATGTAACGGCCATGGCGGACGCGGCCCTCCGCAAGTCTGGCCTCGAAGGGAGCGAATCGGCCGCCATGCCCATCCACATGGCGGAGCTGGGCAGCGACAACTTCGACCAAGAATTCACGCTCAGCCTGCTTGAAACCGAGGAAGACACGCTCGAAGCCATCGAGGCGGCGCTGGTGCGGATCGAGCGGGGCGAGTATGGCCGCTGCGTAGACTGTGGCTGCGTGATCCCAAAAATGCGGCTCAACGCGATCCCGTTCACGCCGCTGTGCGTGCGGTGTGCTGCCCTACGCGAAGGCCGCTGACCGCTGCAGCCGGGCTGTGCTGATGACACCTTAGGCGAGCCAGCTGTTCGTATCTGCTCCGCGGCTCGAGGGATAGTAGTCGCCGCCGCCGTGCGTACAGCGGGTGTTGGCGTGGTTTTGATCCGCCGGCCGTGCTAGAACCCGCGGACGGCGTGCTCAACGCTCCAAACACCCGGGCCGGCACGCAACGCCGACCTGCGTACAGCCGCCCCAGCGCCTTCATACTGCCGCTTGAAGCCGATGAAAAGCCGCTGGATCGCCTTTGTCGCGCTCGCCGCCGTAGGCTGTGGCCTCGACTTGTGGACCAAGCACGTAATGTTCACGGCGCCAGAGCTGCAGCGTGGCGGCGTAAGCTGGCTGGTCGAGGGCTACGCTGGCTACCAGCTGAGCCTAAATGAAGGGGCGTTGTTCGGTATTGGCCAGGGCGCGCAGTTTTGGTTCGCCCTGCTTAGCGTGCTGGCCGCCGCCGCGATTCCTGTCTGGCTGTTCGCCTTCGGCGCCGCGCGGGACTGGTGGATGACGATCACGCTGGGCGGCGTCATGGGTGGTGTGCTGGGCAATTTGTACGACCGGGCGAACCTCCACCGCATGGTCTGGGGCGTCGACTGGCCGGCCCCCTCCGAGCGGCACGGCGAGCCCATCTACGCCGTCCGCGACTGGGTGCTGCTGCAGCTTGGCGACGAGCTACGCTGGCCGAACTTCAACATCGCCGATGCGCTGCTGGTGGTAGGCGCCGCGGTGCTCTTCCTCCGGGCCCTGCGGGCGCCGGCCGACACCGATGGGTCCAGCGACCCGGCGGCCTAGGCCGCCGACAAGCCTTCAGGCTGCCGCATCGCACCAGCGCCCACCCGGCTTGCGGGTAGTAGCCGCCGGCGGCAGCCCCCTGTGGTTTCTCACCATCGATAAAAATTGACGCCACGCGTCAAAGCGTGCTAGAACGCGGGCCCGGTCACCGGCGACGGGACGCAGCACGTCCGGGCTATGCCCGGCGAGGCGTGTCGAGTTCCGCCGGCAGCCGCTACTTTTCCAGAGCAAGGCGTGGGCGTTGCTGCTCGGCCCGGTCGCGCTTGCTCATGACAACCCGCGGCCGATGAGCGTGTGGCGCCCAGCCCCGGCAGGCGCCGCGCCGTTTGTTGACTGCGTCCTTTGCGGAGGACGCGCGGATGAAGCTCTCACGCACCATCGCCTACGCGGTGCAGGCGATCCTCCAGCTGGCGGCCGCCCCGCCCGGCACGCCGGTGGCCTGCGGCAGGCTGGCCGCCGACGGACGCATGCCCGAGCGGTTCTTGCTGCAGGTCCTGCGCTCGCTGGTCCGGGCGGGCATCCTCCGCTCGGTCCGCGGCGTCGAGGGCGGGTACCTCATGGGACGCGACGCGGCCGACATCTCGCTGCTGGACGTGCTCGAAGCTTTGGACAACCCCGTGATCCCCAGCGTGCCCCCGCTCGAAGGGCTCCCCGACGCGGCCCGCCAGCGGATGCTCGCCACCCTCAACCGTGTGGCAGCGGTCACGCGGCAAGAGCTCTCGCGGGTGACGATGGCCCAGCTCGGCAGCCCAACCCAACCGGCGCCGGCTGATGGGACCTAGCCGCAGCGGCCCCGCCGCTGGGCTGCTGGGCCGCGCTACTGGGCCTGGCCACTGCGTTGGGTTACTGCGCCGCGCTCTTTGTGCCGTTCGGCGAGCCGCCGATCAGTTCGCCCGCGGGCAACGGGCGGCCGGCCACCGAGTAACCCGCTTCAAACAGCGCCCGCTTCAACTCGCGGAACTCGCCAAAGCTGTCCGGGTAGGTCCACACGGTGATGGTCGGTGGCTTGCCGGCGCCCGCCCGGGCGATCCGCCGCATCAGGCCCGAGCCGGGCAGCACCGCCTCGGCCACGGGCTCGCCCGCGTCGGCGGCCTCGGGGTGGATCTGCCAGGCCGACGCCGCGATGTACGTCTGCGTCCCCTGCGGCGACGCCACCTGGTGCTTCTGCAGCTGGTAAACCATGCGGAAGCCGTCGATAGGGCCCACCCACAGCTCGACGGACGGCTGGGCATTGAGCCGCCACGCGTTCTCTCGCATGTTCCGCTTGGCGGCCTCCAGCAGCCGGTCGATCGGAATCAGCTTCGCGCGGCCAACGGCCAGCCGGACGTGCAGCTCATCGGTGCTGACCCGCATCGCGAGCGGTGTTGGCAGGCTCTCCACCTGCTCGACCTCCGGCTCGGCCGACGCCAGGGCGATCCGCTCCCGCGCCAGCTCCTCGAGCTCGAACTCGGCTGCGCCCAGCTTGGCCCGCAGGTCGAAGTCACGGCGGTCGTCGGCGTTCATTTTTTCGCGCTGCTCTTCGATCTCTTGCTCGACCGCCGCCACCAGCGTGGCCAGGTGCACGCGTTCTTGGTCGCGCAGCTCGAGCTCCGCCCGCGAGTTGACCGCCCGGACCACCTTCGACTGCAGCTCGGCCCGCTCGGCCAGCGCTAGCCGGACCGCACGCTCGACGTCCTGCTCGGAGACGGGCGGCTCGTCGGGCGTGTCACCGCCGTCGGCCTCGGCCGTTTGTGCTTCGGTGGCCCCTTCCGCCGGTTCGCCGCCGGCGACGCTCGCCGCCCGGAGCCCCACGACCATGACCAGCAAGATCAGGATGCCGACGATGTTCGCCACGATGTCCAGGAACGAGTCCTGCCCCGGCAGCTCACCATCGGTCGCGTTGGTGCGTCTCACCGCGCGCCCCCCGGGCCAGAGTTGTTGCGGTTGCCGCCGCCGGTGGGCGTCGGTGTGGGCGTATCGGTGGCGGGGAGCAGGGCGGTCCGCTCGTAACGGACATCCATGCCGCTGCCCTGCAGCAGCCGCACCAGATCGTCTGCGCG
>JBCCQL010000097.1:0-9597 GCA_039024355.1 Planctomycetota bacterium | reverse complement strand
TGCAGGCGACCCCAGCGGCGCCGCGGCGGACGCCCCGGGCATCGGCCAGCCGCTGCCCGAGCTGCCCGGCTTTGTCGTGCCGCCGCTGCTGGCGATCGGCCCGGCCGCGGGCGACGCCGGGCTCGCCTACCCCGATTGGCTGACGCCGCACACGCCCTCGGCGACTGATCTGATCGCCGACGCGTACACCGACGTCGCGCCGAGCCCCAAGCCCAGCCGGCTGATCCCGGGCTCGGGGCCGATCGAAGAGGGGGAAGGCCCCGGCACGCCGGGCGGCATCGCGCTGGCGTCGGCGAATTCTCTGGCCGATCCGCCGACCGCGGAGCAAGTGGCGGACGCCGCACGCGGTGCGCGGCTGGCCCGTGCCGAGCGTATGGCGGGCGAGGCGCGGACGCTGGGCGACCTGACGAAGCTGATCGCCCTGGTCTGCGACGGCAGAACACAGCGCGAGGGCGCCGGCCCCGGTCCGCCGACGCTCCACGGGCCAGAGCTAGCAAGCGTCGCCGCATGGGCGTTTAACCGGCGGGGCGAGCTGCGGGCCGAGGCGGGGGACGAACGCCTGGCGTTCGACGACTTCCAAACCGCCATCGCCCTGGACGCGCGGTGCTGGGCCGCGCTGCACAACCGCGGCGTGACGCTGGCCCGCTACGGGCACACGGCCGAGGCTTTGGACGACTTCACCCGCGCGGTGCGGATCAACCCCGACTTCACGCCCGGCTTCGCCAACCGTGCGGAGCTGCTGCTGCAGGCGGGGCAGCCGGCGGCGGCGGAGCAAGACTTTAGCCGCGTGCTGGCGGACCTGCCCGGCGACGCCCGCCTGCTGGCCGGCCGGGCCCAGGCGCGGGCCGCCCTCGGCCGCCGGGACGACGCGGTGCGTGACCTCAACGCCGCGCTGCGGGCCGAGCCCGACTCCGCCGCCCGCCACGCGCAGCGGGGCGTGTTGTTCGCCGAGGCGGGGCACTACGAACAGGCGGTGGCGGACTTCGACGCGGCGCTGCGGCTCGATGGCCGCTGCGTGCCCGCCTACCAGGGCGTCGCGTGGCTGCTGGCCACGTGCCCCGACCCGCACTTCCGCGACCCGGCGAAGGCCCTCGCAGCCGCCGTGCGGGCGGTCACCTTGGGCGACGCCAGCGACGGCGTGCTGCTGGCCACGGCGGCGGCCGCCAGCGCCGCAGCCGGGCAGTTCGACCAGGCCGTGCGGTACCAGCAGCAGGCGATCCTGCTGCTGCCGCCCGACGCCCGGCCCACGCACCAGCAGCGGCTGGCCCTTTACCGGGCGGGCAAGCCGTACCTGGAGGCGGCTGTCACGCGGTAGTGCGGGGCCGCTGCGCGCTGCTGTTCGTGCTGCGCGACACAGCGTGCTCTTCTTCGCAGGCCTGCCCCCGGGGTGGTGCATTACCGGCGGCGCGTGGCCGTGCGGTGGCATGCCTCGCGCTGCCGCAGACGCTCTGCTCTTCTCCTTCGGCCAACAGCTCGTGGCTACAGCGGTTCTTGAGTTGGCGTAGCCACCTAGCTGCGTGGTGTTTCCCGCGGCGGCGTCGGGCTGCATCGACGATGCACCGCATCGCCTGCTTCGCCCTCCTTGCCGCAGAAAACACCACTTCACCATCTGGCTACACCAACTCAATACCCGCTGTAGGCGGCGTGCGAACAGCCGGCTGGCGAAGGCTGGTAGGCTTTGCGGGTTTTTCTTGCTGTTTGGTTTAGCGCGGTCGTGCCGGCCGGCCGATACCCTCCCTAGCGGCGCCGCTGCGCCGGCTTTGCGACGATGACCGGCGCGCTGCGTCCCCCTGGGATCGCGGCGTGCCCGCCTCGCCTCGGGAGTGTGACCGGATGACGCTTGCTTGCAACTGGATGACCGCACAGAGGATGCTCGCCGGTGCGGGCCTGGCCGTGGCGATTGGCGTGGGGGCTTTGGCGCCGTCGACCGTCGGTGCGCAGCAGCCCGCCGTGGCGCCCCAGGTGCACCCGCTACCCCGGGCGGCGACGCCGACGCGGACGCCGCCCGCCATGGCTGGCTCGAAAGACACGCGTTACGACGCCTCGCGCTACGGCGAGCCCAGCTCCCAGTCACGCCGGCCGGGCATGACGCGCCCCCGCGTGGCGGCCGCGCCGTCGCCGCCGGTGCGGGTGGAGCCCAAGCCGAAGCGGCGGTCGTTCTTCTCGCGGTTCATCCCACGCTTTGCACGGCAGGGCGAGGCAGAAGCAGACAAGTCGCCGGCACGTGCCGTGGCTGCCCAGCCGCCCGCGGGCGGCGTTATCAGGGCGGGCGGGGCGATGGGCGACGGGCAGGTTGGCCGCGGCAGGCCCGGCCAGGGCGTTCGCCCGGTCGACTTCCGTCAGGCACGCGGACGCAGCGGGCTGGGCGGTGTGCCAACACGCCGATCGGGCCGCCCGGCACGCAGCGGCGGGCTGTTCGACTTTGGCGGCAAGCCGAGCGGCACGCCTGCCAACACCAGCCGCACGCCCGTCAGCAAGCCAGCGCCCAAGCGTGCGTCGCCGACGGGCACGCCCAAGGCGTTCAAGCCGGTCGAGCCGGCGCAGAAGACGCCGGCGCCGCTGCCGCCGGAGCAGGCGCCTTCGGCTGCCTTGCCCCCGGGCGGGGCGCCGAGCGCGCCTTCGATCGATCCGCCCGCGGGCGGCCAGGGCAGCGGCCTGGCTTACGTGATGGACCAGCCGGAGCGGCGGGCGGCAAGCGGGCCGAAGCTGCCCCGCCCGCAGCTCATCCCCGACATGCTGCAGTGGCCCGAGCGTGAGGCGCCCGTCGCCAAGTCGGGCGGCACAACCCGCGCAAAGCTGCGGCCGCTGGACAAGCCGGCGGCAGCCCCGCCGTTGGACGCGGCGCCCGGCCTTGCCGCCGACGGGCCCGCGATGCTCAGCAACCCGGTCACAGACGGCGCCGGGGGCGAGCAGGAGCTGGGCCAGGAGCTGGGCATCGATGCGCCCGTGGTCGCGGGCGACGCCGGGCTCGCGATGCCGGGGCCCGGCGAAGACCTGCCGGCGGTTGTCATGCCCGCGGCGCCGGTGTTTGTGTCGGACAGCACGCCGGCGCCAGCCGCCGCTGTTGAAGAGTCGCTGGCCGTAGCGCCTTCGCCGAGTGGGGCGAACGCCAACCCGCTGGGCGACGCGTCGATGAGCGAAGCGGCGCCTCTGGCGCCCATGCCTGCAGTGTCCGCGCCGCAACCCAGCGCGGGCCAGCAAGGCGTAGACCAGCAGATTGCCAGCGCACGGGCTGCCGGCCCACGCATGGCCGGCAGCCGGTACCCGCGGACGCAGCCCCGCCCGCTCGCGGTGAGCAATGCGGCGCGCAAGGCGATGCCGAACCCGGTGCCGGTCGAGGCCGCAGACGCCGCGCCTTCGCCGCGGGCGGTGGCCCTCTTGGCCGAGGCGAACAAGCTGGCCCAGACGGCCCAGAGCGAGCAAGAGCTGACCTACATCGTGCGGCGGTGCCGCCACACGCTGGCCATCGACCGTTCGACGGACGTCGTGGCGTACAGCCGGCAGCTGGCCGGCTGGGCCCTGAACAAGCGGGGCGAGCTGCGTGCCGACGAGGCCCGCGACGGCGAGGCCATGACCGACTTCCAGGACGCCCTGCGGCTGGACAAGAACTGCTGGCGGGCGCTGCACAACCGCGGCGTGATGCTGGCCCAGCGGGGCGACTTCGCCGGGGCGTTTGACGCCTTCAACGAGACCATCCTGCAGAACCCGGAGTTCGCCAAGGCGTACTCCAACCGGGCGTCGCTGTACGTGCAGGCGGGCGAGTTCGCCGCCGCCATGGCGGACTACCAGCGGGCGATCGACGCCGACCCGGACCTGGCCATCGCCCACAAGGGCCGCGGGCGGGTGTGCCACATGCTGGGCCGCATCGACGAGGCCATCCAGCACTTCGACGCCGCGGTGCTGCTAGAGCCCGAGGACGCGTCCACCGTGACCTGCCGCGCCGACCTGCTGGTCGACATGGGCCGCTACGCCGCGGCCCAGCAGGCCTACCGCCAGGCGGCCGCGTTGGACCCGGAGCTGCCGGACGCGCCCCGCAACCTGGCGTGGCTGCAGGCCACGTGCCCGGACGCCCGCTTTGTGAACCCGGAGGAGGCGGTCGCCAATGCCGAGCGGGCGATCGAGCTCCTGGGCGGCGACGCCGACGACGTGAGCCTCGACACGCTGGCCGCGGCCCTGGCCTGCCGGGGCGACTACACCGCCGCGGTCGGCGCCATGAAGCGGGCCATCCAGGCCGCCGGGCCAGGCGACCAGCCGTCGTACGGCGAGCGGCTGTCGGCGTACGAAGCGGGCCGGCGGTTCGTCAGCTCGCCGGTCGCCGCGGTACACCAGGTGGGCTACGAGCAGTCGGCCTGGTAGCTCATCACCGGCGGCAGCCGAATCAGCTTTGGGGGGGACGCAGGGGCCCGGCCAGTCTTGGCCGGGCCTCCTGCCGTTTGTCAGCCGGCGTTTGTCAGCCGGCGTTTGCCAGCCGGCGTTTGCCAGTCGCCGGCTTGGAGCGTGCGAACAAAACCTCGGGCGTTTGCGGCGATGTCTGCGAAATCGGCCGTGAAACGCCGATCGCCTGCCGCGACTCTCGGTTTTGTCCGTTAGCTCTTGTCTTGCGGGCAGAGTTCGAAGACCGCTTCGACCTCCACAGCCATGCCCGCCGGCAGCGACGCGGCGCCCACGGCGCTGCGGGCAGAGACGCCCGCCTCGTCGCCAAACACGTCGCGCATCAGCTCGCTGAAGCCGTTGATGACGGCCGGGTGATCGGTGAAGTCGGGCGCCGCACGCACCAGGCCGAACGTCTTGACCAGCCGCCGCACGCGGTCGAGCGTGCCCAGCTCTTTGCGTAGCGTGGCGATCATCGCCAGGCCGGTCTGCCGGGCGGCGGCGTGGCCGGCGGCCGTGTCGAGGTCGGCGCCGACGCAGCCGGTAATCAGCGTGCCGCCGGGCAGCAGCGGCCCGTGGCCGGAGGTGTACGCCATGCCGCCGGTGACCAGCAGCCCCCGGTACAGCCCGATCGACTTGGGCGCGGGCGGCAGCTGGAGGTCGAGGGCGACCAGGCGTTGTTCGTGCGTCATCGCGGGGCCGTGGGAAAAGCGTTCTTGGTGCTGGCGAGGGCGGCGGGCCTCACCCGCCGGCGTCGCCGTAGACGTCCTTCGGGTCGAACAGACGCTCGGCGATGCGTCGCGGGCCGTCGGGCGTGGCCTCGCGGGAGAAGCAGCTGGGGTAGCCCTCGTGGCAGGCCGCGCCGCCCTGCTGCCGGACCTTTAGCAGGATGGCGTCGCCGTCGCAGTCCAGCAGCACCTGGTCGACCCGCTGGACGTTGCCGCTGGACTCGCCCTTACGCCACAGCCGGCCGCGTGACCGGCTGTAGTACACCGCCCGGCCGGTGCGGAGGGTTTCTTCGTACGCCTCGCGGTTCATGTAGGCCAGCATCAGCACGGCGCCGGTTTGGCTGTCCTGGGCGATGGCGGGCAGCAGCGTGCCCGCGTCGGTAAAGGCCGGTAGGTCCACGGGCAGCAGGCGTGCAGGATGCGGTGGCGGAGGCGTGCCCCGCGGGCCAATCAGCGGGCGGCCAATTGGCGGGCGGCGGGGCAGCGGGTGAGCATAACCCGCGCCGCGGCGTAGTTCACCCCTGGCGGTGAATCCGGTTGGGCACGCCCAGCGGCGTTGCACGCCGGGCATTCGGCGCAAGCGGAACGCCGAGGCCGCCGTACGCCGCCGCCCCCTGCCGGGCGATCGCCACAACCGCCCCTAGCAGCAAGGGCGGAGCAAAGCTCGCCGATCACGGCGCCGTGGAGACCGCCGCGAGCGGCCGCCGATCACCATGCAGACGAAGCCACAGCGTCACCTGGCAAACCGCAGCAAGCCACACGCGGCCCCGGACGGGCGGCGGCAACCACGCACGCGGGCCCGGGCCGCCCAGGACGGCGGCCCCGCCCCACGGTCACCGGCGGCCGCCACGGCCGCCGGCGAAGGAGAGCAACCATGAACCAGTCCCTCACCGTGGTGCTGCCCCTGCACAACGCCGAAGCCACGCTCCGCCGCAGCGTAGACCGGGTGCTCGAAGTCGCCGGCGAGCTGACGCCACGCGTCGACGTGCTGGTGATCGACGACGGGTCGACCGACGACACGTACGACGTCGCCCGCGAACTGGCCGCCCGGTTCCCGCAGGTGCGGGCCGTCCGCCAGGGCCGGCGGCTTGGCCTGGGCCCGACCATCCGCAACGCCCGGCGCCGCGTGGCGAGCGACGTCGTCATGGTTCACGACGGCGTGTCGCGCGTCGACGCCGAGCAGCTCCGCGCCCTGTGGGACCGCCGCATCGACCCCGCCGGCCCGACCGACGTCACCGCCGCAGACCTGCTGCGTCCGAAGCAGAACCAGGCCGCGATGGCCGCCGCGCACAGCCGGCTGATGAGCTTCCAGCTGTTCAATTCGGAAGCCGATTCTGCTGCGGCCGCTGGCCGCGAGGCTGCGCACGGGCTGGGGCAGCCCGCGGCAAAGGCTGCTGGGCCGCGGCGCCGGGCCAACCCAGCGGCCGCCGGCGCCGTGCCGCCACTGCCCGCGCCGAACTTTTTGGGGGCCGTGGGCGACTTCGCGTGGGGCGAGTAGCTGGGCAGGCGCCGCCACAGTTCCCGCGTCACGGGCCTAATTTGTGTGTGGCGACGCGTCGCACGCGAGACTCGGCTGCTCGCCGCGGAGCTCCCCGCAGCCCGTGAAGAGCGGTTAGCTCGCTGCCGCCAGCGTCTCAAGGCGGCAGAATCTCGCTCTTTAGGGGCGAAATCTCGAAAATTCTCAAATTGGCGGTTTCCGCCCCAAACGCTGTCGCGTTTTGAAACACATCGCCCCGCAGTCGCGGCGAGGCGCGCATCGATTCGATGCAGTTGCTTTCATGGCAACGACTTACGGCGACGCCAAACGCTGGGTGTGCGTTGCCCGGCCTGGCGACGCTACTTACGATGGCCACGCCGACTGCAAGGAACAGAGGCAACGCAGCGGCCGACGCCTGCCCAACGCACCGCGGAGGGCGGCGTCTCATTGCTGGAGCCGAGTTTTGCCCTCGCCCGGTGAAGGCGTCCCAGAGCGGGATGCACGGGCGATCTGCCGCGGGTGTGCAGCCCCGCGGCATAACGGGGCTGCAGCAACTGCATGGCGGCAACCGCACGGCAACGCAACACGGATCGGGCGGCTCGGCGGCGGCGTGGGGATGGGCGAGCGGCCGCGGCGGCATGCGGCAGCGTCACTTCCCCACGCGGCTACGCGCGGCGTCCGAGCGGGCGGTCCGGTTCGGCGTGCGGGCGGTCTCATCTCTTCTCTCAACGCCGCGTAAACGGAGGCAAACACGATGAGTGTGGCCGATGACTACAGCACCAACCCGTTGTGCCAGCCCGGCCCGTTGACCGGGCCACCCACCGGCGGCGCCCAGCCGCTCAGCGGGCCCCAACCGGCCGAAGCCCCGAAGCACCGCGTGGCCGAGGTCCGCCGCCAGCAGGGCATTTCGCTACGCAGCGCCGCCCGGCGGATGGGCGTGCCGCTGGAGCAGGTGCGGCGGGAAGAGGCCCCGCACGCCGACCTGAGCCTGACCGACCTGTACCGCTGGCAGCGTGCGCTCGAAGTGCCGGTGGCCGACCTGCTGGTCGAGCACGACGCGCCGCTGTCGGGCCCCGTGCTGAGCCGCGCCCGCATGCTGCGGGTAATGAAGACCGTCCGCGCGATCGACGAGGCCAACCAAGACGCGGGCATCGGCCGCCTGACGGGCATGCTGGTCACGCAGCTGCTGGAGGTCATGCCCGAGCTGCAGGAGGTCAGCGCGTGGCACTCGGTGGGCCAGCGTCGCACCCAGGACGAGATGGGCCGCATCGCCGAGCGGCCGGTCTCCGACAGCTTCGCCCGCGACGGTCTGAGCTGACGGCGCGTGCTGGAGTGTTGTCCAGCCAGCTGCCCGCAGGGCATGTAACCAGCCGCCCGCAGGGCATGTAACCAGCCGCCCGCAGGGCATGTAACCAGCCGCCGGCAGGGCTACGACTCGGCGGCCCGCCGGGCGAGCAGCCGGAACTGCCCCACGGCCGACGCCGCCAACAGCGCAAGGCCCGCGACGCTGGGCTGGAGCAGCAGCCACCACAACAGGCCGGCCGCGCCCATCCACAAGTGCCGCTGCCGGTACGCCAAGGCGGCCAGATCAAGCGTCTCGCAGCGGCGGCTCAGGCCCCCGGCCGCGGCCAAGGCGAGCCCCGCGGCCAGCCACCGCGTGTACCGGCCGCTCGCCCGCTCGGGGGAGACGCTCGGCAGGGCGATGGCGGGTGGAGACGTGGCGAAGAACGTATCGGCGGGCTCATCGGTCTCGCCCGCGGGCATGCCCTCTGCGGTGGCGGGCGCACCCTTGGCGCTCGGGTTCTGGGCACCCCCCGCGGGCGATCGTTCCAAGGCCGGGCTAACTGCTGCCGGTGGGCGGGCCTCGACTGGGCCGCCGGCCGTCTGCGACAGCCACGCCCGGGCGATCACTACTAACCGTGTTGGCGGGGCGAGGGTGACGCCCTGGTCATCGTCGTCATTGTCGTCGTCGTCGGCTTTCCCGGCGGCGCCCGCGTTTTCGAGCACGCCGGCCGGTTGGGGGCCCACGCCCGGGGCGGCGGCGTTGGCCCCTGCGTCGCGTTTGCCGTACATGGCAGCGACGCGGCCCGCGGCGGCCTCGATCCGGGGCCGCCAAACACGCAGCCACCCGGGCGTGGGCTGGGCGTTGCCGAGGGCGGCCGTGAGCAACGCCCGCAGCCGGGCGACGTCGGTCACGCCGGCCGACGCGCGGCGGCCGCCGGGCGGGGCCGTAAAGCGGTGCCCCGCGGACGAGGCCGCCGCCCAGATCACGCTCTCCGGCGTCACCATCCCGCGGCGTGGCAGGTGCAGCGTCGGCGCCCTCAGCCGGGCGTTGGCGTCCGTGCGGGCGGGGCCCACCACAACCGCGCGGATCGTCTGCGGCGCGCTGCCGCCACGGAGTTCTACCTCCCACATCCGCGGCGTCCGCTGGCTGCACAGCGTTGGCGCCCCGTCCACGCGGACCGCAGCCAGGGTGTGGCCCGCCGGGACACGCAGCCAGCACCGCGTGACGCCACCGGGGACGACCGTGTAGTCGGCCGTCACCACCGCCTCGGTGTGCGGGCAGGTGCGCAGGCGGATTTCGGCGAGCGGCGCCGTGAGCCGCGACGCGTTGTCGTCGGCGAGAGACCAAAAGACCCGCCCGCCCTGCGAGCCACGCCCGCCCGACGGCGGCGGCCGCCACGCCTGCCACACGTCGCCGGTCGGCAGCTGCAGCGGTGCGGCGGCGCCGGAATCGGCCGGCGCTTCGTTCATGCCGGTCACCGCCCAACGGATGGCGGCACGCCGATCGTCGCCGGTCGCCGAGTCGCCGCCGGTGTCGTCGTTGTTCTCAGCGCCCGCTTCCGCTTCGTTCTCGGCATCACTCTCTGGGGCAGTGGACGGCGTCGCCAGCAGCGGCGTCCACGACTCGGCCTGCGGCAGGGAGACGAGCGGCAACGCCGCCGCCCCGGAGGCGGCCGGGCCAAAGTCGAAACGCAGCTCTACGCGGCAACGGTCGCCGGGCCGCGCGGGCGAGGCGAG